>CALLZL010000077.1 GCA_937859575.1 uncultured Chloroflexota bacterium | reverse complement strand
TGCGCGTCGCCCGCAGTCCGGGCGCGCGATGCCCCGGGACAACGAGCCCCCCCCGGTTTGCGGGGCCCTTGACCGGGTCGGGGCGGGCGGCGCTGCGGAGGCCGTGCCCCCCCCAACCGCCATGCCGGCCGCAATCGCACAACGGGGCGACCAGGCAACGACAGATGCGCCAACCGTACGCGAACAGTTCGCCGATACTGCCTACTGGAACGGTCAGGTTGTCACTGATGCCGCCGGTCGCGCGGCGATCCAGGTCACACTACCCGACAACCTGACCACCTGGGTGTTGCGCGGGGTGGGCGTGACCATGGCCACACAGGTCGGTGAGGGGTTGCATGAACTGATTGCCACCAAACCGCTTCTGATTCGGCCGGTTACTCCTCGCTTCTTCGTCGCCGGCGACACCGCCGAACTCGCGGCGAATGTCAGCAACAACAGCGACAGCGCCGTCACTGCCGAGGTGTGGCTCGATGCAGCCGGCGTGACGCTCACCACTGTTCAGACCGTCACGTTGCAGATCGGGCCGCGGAGTGAGGCGCGCGCCACCTGGGGCGTGCAGGTGCCGCTCGATCCGGGCGGGCAACCACTCGGTGGCGACCCATTGCTGCTGACGCCGGCCGCCTATGCCGACCTGGTGTTCGGTGTACGTGCCGGACCGGCAAGCGACGCGAGCCGGCCCCGATTAGCGAGTGGGCCGGGCGGCACGCTGCCAATCTACCGTTATAGCGTCCCCGAGGTGGTTGGCACAGGTGGGCAGATCGAAGGGGCCGGGGCACGCGCCGAGGTGATCGGCCTGCCCCCGGCACTCGACCCGACCAATGGTGAAGTGACGGTACGCATGGATCCATCGCTGGCAGCCGGGCTGCGCGATAGCCTGACCTACCTCGAAAACTACCCGTATGAATCGGCCGATGCGATCGTCTCGCGCTTCCTGCCGAATGTGCTGAGCATCCGGGCACTCCGGCAACTTGGCATCACCGACGCAGATCTCGAACAGCGCTTGCCGCTGCTGGTTGATCAGGCACTGAGCCAGTTGTACGCACTGCAGCTTGATGACGGCGGCTGGGGCTGGTGGGCGCGCGAAGCGAGCAACCCGCATATCAGCGCCTATGTGGTCTTCGGCATGCTCAAGGCTCGCGAATCCGGCTTCAGTGTGCGCGACGATGCACTCATGCGTGGGCTCGACTACCTGGCCGGTACCCTGAGCTCCACCACACCTCGGACTCCTGCCGACGCCAATCGCGAAGCGTGGATACTCTTCGTGCTGGCGGAAAGCGGGCGTAGCGATACCCGACGCATGGGTGAGCTCTACACCAACCGCGAGCGGCTTGGAGTGTATGGCCGTGCGTTCCTGGCAATGGGGCTGCAGCGAGCCGATGCCGGCGATAGCCGGCTGCGCACACTGCTGTCGGATCTCAATACCGCCGCGATCACCAGCGCCACCGGCGCACACTGGGAAGAAACCGAACGCGACTGGTGGAGCATGGGCAGCAGCACACGCAGCACCGCGATTGCTCTGGCGGCGCTGGTGCGGCTTGATCCGGCCAACCAGCTCAACCCGAATGTCGTGCGCTGGCTTATGGTCGCCCGCGACAATGGGATCTGGGCGACCAGCCAGGAAAATGCCTGGAGTATCATTGCGCTGAGCGACTGGATGCAGTACACCCGCGAACTGGCAGGCAACTACGACTACAGCATCTGGCTGAATGGCGTCGCCCAACAGGCCGGGCGGGTCGATGGCGACACGATCGCTGCACCAGTAACGCTGCATATCGCCGTACGCGACCTGCTGCGCGATACGGGTAATATCCTGGCGATCGGGCGCGGTGATGGGCCGGGGCGGCTCTACTACACCACCCACCTGCGCACCTTCCTGCCGGTCGAGCAGGTAGGTGCGCTCGACCGCGGCTTCAATGTAACACGGCGCTATGTGGCGGCCGATTGTACCGCCGGTGCTGCATGCCCCGAGCTGCATGATGTTGCCCTCGGCAGCGAGATCCGGGTCGAACTTGAACTGAATGTCAGCGCCGATCGCTACTATGTACGGCTGGAAGATCCATTACCGGCAGGGGCCGAGGCGATCGATACCAGCCTGGCAACCACGAGCCGGCTCGTTGGTGGCCCCGACCTGCACAATCAGGGTGGCGAATGGGGCTGGTGGTGGTACTGGCGCTGGTATAACCGCAGCGAGCTCCGCGACGATCGGGTGGTGCTGTTTGCCGACTTCCTGCCGCGTGGGTCGTACCTCTATAGTTATACAATGCGTGCGACACTGCCCGGAGAGTTTCGCGTCATTCCAGCTACCGCCAGCGAGAGCTACTTCCCCGAGGTGTATGGCCGCAGCGATGGACGGTTGTTGCGGGTGATACCATAGGGGCGAATGACGCAACATGATCGGAAAGGAGTATCGGGAAGCGATGGCAATGACACTAAAAGACGCGCTTACGCAACTCGAAGTGCTTGGCAACGAGAAGATCCGTGCCCAGAACCGCAAGAATGGCGCAGGAGACGATCAGTTCGGCGTTCGGCTTGGCGACATCCGTAAGCTTGCGGCGCAGATCAAGGCCAACGACGAGTTGGGCTTCGCGCTCTGGGGCACCGGGAACATCGATGCCCAGCTCCTGGCGATCCTCCTGATCAAACCCAAATGCCTCTCGCGCGACGAACTGGATCGAATGGTGCGATCGGTTACATTTGTGCAGGTCGCCGACTGGCTCAATGCGTATATTGTCAAGAACCATCCTGAAAAGGAAGCGCTTCGCCAGGCGTGGATGGAAGACGATAACCCATGGGCGGCACGCGCCGGATGGAACCTGACATCCGAACGGATCTCGCGAAACCCTAACGAACTCGATCTGGCGGCACTGCTGGATCGTATTGAAACCGAAATGCGCGACGCTGCACCCGAAGTACAATGGACAATGAACTTTTGTCTTGCAGGGATCGGCATTCACTGCCCCACCCAGCGCGAGCGCGCCATCGCTATCGGCGAGAACCTGGGAATCTATCGTGACTATCCGGTTTCCCGGGGCTGCACATCGCCGTTTGCTCCGATCTGGATCAATGAAATGGTGCGGCGGCAACATGCAGATGCATCGGCTGGTAGAGGGAGCATGAACTGACCAAGAACCATACCCGAGCGGTTTGTACACCGGCATGGTATAAGTCATCCACAACTACATGAACAGGTCCAACACAATGATGATGTTCGCAGACACCACACGAGGTAAACCTTTCTCCAAGGATCCGGCAGTGATCGAGTTTGGTGGGCGTTACCTTATGTACTATTCCCTGCCACCATTTCGTGATGGTCGGGAATCCGATGGATGGCGTATCGGAATTGCTGCAAGTACCGATCTTGATACCTGGCAGCGCGTGGGCGAGATCCCACCGCTCAGCCCCTGTGACCGCAATGGATTGTGTGCGCCGGGGGCCATCGTGCTTGATGGCCGGGTACACATCTTCTACCAGACCTATGGCAACCAGACCAACGACGCTATCTGCCATGCCGTTTCTGCCGATGGTATCTCGTTCATCCCCAATCGCACCAATCCGATCTTCGCACCTACCGGAGACTGGACCTGTGGGCGAGCAATTGATGCGGATGTGATCGCTCACGATGGGCTGTTATTCCTCTACTTCTCGACCCGCGATCCGGCCATGCGCATCCAGATGACCGGGGTCGCAACGGCACCACTCGCTTCGGATTTTTCACGCGACATGTGGACCCAGCGGTGCGATGCACCAATCCTCCATCCAGAGCTTCCATGGGAAGGGGAGTGCATTGAGGCGTCTGCACTCTGCCGCCATGCCGGGAAGTTCTACATGTTTTATGCCGGCGCGTACAATAACTGGCCGCAGCAGATCGGATGCGCGGTTAGTTGTGACGGTCTACAATGGCAGCGGGTTTCCGATCAACCTATACTGCCCAATGGTGCCGCAGGTACATGGAACAGCAGTGAATCCGGGCACCCTTATGTCTTTGAGGCCCACGACGGAACCTGCCACCTGTTCTTCCAGGGCAATAACGATCACGGGCGAACGTGGTATCTCTCGCGCCGCATTATTCACTGGCAAGATGGGATTCCGTATGTTGAGGATCAGAATCGCCTTCCTTATCGATCATCCTGAGGCTATACCTACGCTGACCCGCTGGTTTCAAGCCCAGTGGCCGGCGTACTATGCGGCACGTACGCCGGCGGATATCGCCCGGGATTTTCTTGCAGAAGCACACCGCGAAGGCTTACCGGTGCGTCTGCTCGCCTTCGCCGATGGTGAGGTGGCGGGGACGATCACACTGCGCGATCAGGCGCTATCGAGCATACCGGGATACCACCCCGGCCTTGGTGGGTTACTCGTCGTGGAGCAGCATCGTGGCCGGGGAATCGGAACCGAACTGGTGCGCGCCGGGATGCAACTGGCTCGGCAACAGGGGTACGAACGGGTATACGCCACAACCATAACGGCGCGTGGGATTCTCGAACGACTCGGGTGGAAGCTCATCGAGGTCGTATCGCACAATAGTGAGCAACTATTGATGTTTTGCTGTGAACTTACCGACCACCAGGGCAGGCCAGGTAGCTGATCTGGCCTGCCATGATGCCGATGAACTGCTCGCCACCTCTGGCAGCGAGCAAAGCCGCACGCTAGCTCAGCACCGGTTCCTGCCATACCGGCGCACCCGGGGTCAGGATGCGGCGCTGACGCTCGGAGACGGCATCAAGAGTCTCCTCCTTCGGCGCATACCCCGGCCAGGGGCCGGCATCGGCGCGGCCGAAATTGACAATCAGGGTGATACGTGTCTTCTCCGAGGGGTTCGGGCGGCCATTATGCAGCAGCGCCTCATTCGAAGCACGAAAACTTACATAACAAGCCATTCGTCATCCGACTTGTGGTTCCTCGGCTAGCGCAGGGGAGCGAAGGGCTGCACTGATGCTGCGGAACTCGGGTATTATACGGTGCAACCGCATTTTACATCAGGGAGGGTCATGACAATGGTCGCCGCAGACGACCGTTTCCACTTTGATAATCAAGGATATCTGCACCTGCGCGGCTTGCTCAGCCCCGAAGAGGTCGCACAGTTGCTGCAGTTGGTTGAAGAGAACAAGAGCAAGGATATCGCCACAATCAACGAAGACCCATCCTATGCGGCCAATCAGCTCAACCGCCCGCTGTCGCGCATGTTCGATGCCGACACCCGTTTCGCCGCGCTGCTCGACCACCCAGCAATTACGCCATATCTCGTCGAGTTTGCCGGTGAGGACTACCGCCATATC
>CALLZL010000076.1 GCA_937859575.1 uncultured Chloroflexota bacterium | reverse complement strand
ATTTCGCGCAGGGTTGGCGTCTCGTTGACGCACTGGTCGATCTTGTAGCGGCAGCGTGGGTGGAAGTAACAGCCGCTGGGTGGGTTCGCCGGATCCGCAACTTCGCCGGTGAGGACGATTGGTTCGGTGCGCCGCCGTGGATCGGGCTTTGGTACGGCCGAAAGCAATGCTTCGGTGTACGGGTGTTTGGGTGTCAGGTAGAGCGATCGGGTCGGCGCACTTTCAACCAGTTTGCCGACATACATCACTGCCACGCGATCACTGATATGTTCGACGACACTCAGGTCGTGCGCGACGAACAGGTAGGTCAGGCCGAATTGCTGCTGCAGATCCTGGAGCAGGTTAAGGATCTGGGCCTGGATCGAGACATCCAGCGCCGACACTGGCTCGTCGCAGACGATCAGCTGTGGGTTGAGCGCCAGCGCCCGTGCGATCCCGATGCGCTGCCGCTGGCCACCCGAAAATGCATGCGGGTAGCGCGTCATGTATTCACGGCGCAACCCGACGACCTTGAGCAGTTCGGCAACCCGATCCTCAAGCTCGGTACCCTTCGCGATGCCATGCACCAGCAACGGCTCGCCGACAATATCGCGCAGCATCATGCGCGGATTGAGCGAGGAGTACGGATCCTGAAAGATCATCTGCATGTTGCGCCGAATCTTCTTGAGTTGGGAAGAATCAACCGCCGCAACATTGACACGCCCGGTATCGGGGGTATCGAACCAGATCTCACCGTCGGTGGGATCAATGGCTCGCAGGATCATGCGCCCGGTCGTGGTCTTCCCACAACCTGATTCGCCAACCAGGCCAAGGGTCTCGCCCTGACGCACATAGAAATTGACACCATCAACGGCACGCACATATCCGACCGTCCGCGAGATCAGCCCGCGTTTGATCGGGAAGTGCTTCTTCAGGTTGTTGACTTCGAGCAGGATCTTCTCTCCCGCAGTTTCACTCATGCTGTTGCTCCGCTCTCAGACATGCTCCATGTAGCGCTGGCACATCTGCGCCACGACCTGCTCTCCCGGTTGATTCCAGATCGACTGATTGAAGATTTCGACTTCGATCGGCCCACTATACCCAACTGCATCAACGGCCATCCTGATATCGCGCAGCGCAATGACGCCGTCTCCCATCATGCCGCGCCCCAGCAGCATATGCGGTGTTGGCACCAGCCAGTCGGAGACATGAAAACCGGCCACGCGCCCGCGTGATCGATTGATCTGTGTGTCGAGGTACGGATCCCACCAGACGTGATAGGCGTCGATAATAACGCCGACGGTAGCCGGGTCGAACTGTTCGGCCAGATCGAGTGCCTCGCCAAGTGTCGTGATCACCGAGCGGTCGGCGGCGAACATGGGGTGCAGTGGCTCGATCCCAAGCCGAACCCCATGCTCGCGGGCATAGGGCGCGAGTTCGGCGATGGCTTCGGCAACCATAACGCGGGCCGCACGGATGTCGCGATTGGGTGCTGCCCCACAGACGAGCACCAGCGTATCGGCAGCGAGCGCGGCGGCCTCGTCAATCGCTCGCCGGTTGTCATCGATTCGCGCCCGGCGTTCGTCGGCGGTGGCTGCCGGAAACATGCCGCCACGGCAGACGCTCGACACGTGCAGGCCGGCATCACGAACCAGCCTCACGGCAGTATCGAGCCCGGCTTCGGCAATTTTGTCGCGCCAGATACCAATTGCAGGAATACCGGCGCGCACACAGCCATCAATTGCCTCGCGCAGACTCCAGCGCTGGGTCGTCATCTGGTTGAGGCTCAGGCGGCTCAGGTTGGTAAATGTCATGAGTGTTCCGTCGTCTGTGTTTCGTAATAAGCCATGGTTTTGCATGTATCAGCTATCGGCGATACCGGCCAATGCCAGCACATGCCGCATGCGGGTTATTGCAAGCTCCGGATCACTCAATAATCCGGCACGGTCGGCAAGCACGAAGAGGGTTGCGAGATGTACAACCGATCGGGCACTTTCCTGCCCACCAACCATGCGGAAGTGGTTCTGGTGCCCGTTGAGATAGGCCAGGAAGACGACCCCGGTTTTGTAGTAGAAGGTCGGTGCCTGGAAGATATGCCGTGAGAGCGGAACCGTCGGTTCGAGCAGGGAATGATAGGTAGGAAGATCACCGGCATCAAGCGCCTGGAAGGCGGCTGAGGCGACTGGTGCAATCGCATCGAAGATGCCGAGCAACGCATCGCTATAGCCGAGGTGATCGCCGGCGATTAATTCGGCATAGTTGAAATCGTCGCCGGTGTACATTCGTACGCCGGCCGGCAAACGTCGGCGCAGGGCGATTTCACGTTCTTTGCTGAGCAGCGAGAGCTTGATACCGTCGACCTTATCGGCATGGGCCTCGATGATCTGTAATGCTGCGTCGGTTGCGGCATCGAGATCACGCGAACCCCAGTAGCCGGCGAGCGCCGGATCGAACATATCGCCTAACCAGTGCAAAATAACCGGTTGGGCAACCTGCGAGAGAATACGCCCATAGACGCGGGCGTACTCTTCCGGGCCACGGGCATTGGCGGCCAACGCCCGGCTGCACATCAGGATGATCCGCCCGCCTTCACCTTCGATAAAGCCAACCTGCTCGGCATACGCTTCTTCGATGGTGTCGAGGCTATGGCTTACCCCGGCCGGCAGATGATCGGTTCCGGCACCACAGGCGATCATGCCGCCGCAGCTGCGCGCTTCGGCCAGTGCCCGCCGAATAAGCTCCTGTGCACCGGCCCAGTCGAGCCCCATACCACGCTGCGCGGTATCCATCGCCTCGGCGACCGCAAACCCATACGACCAGAGATGCCGGCGGTAGGCCAGCGTAGCTTCCCAATCGATCACCGGCCGCCCGACAGGGGTGGTATCGGCGAGCGGATCAGCGACGACATGTGCCGCAGCATAGGCAACCCGGCTGCGTAGCGGGCCGGCGGGATGCGGATAACGCCGGGCGCCCCCCGGCGTATAGGCCAGCAGGCTGCGATCCGGCTGCGGCAGATGAAGAATTGCACTCACGCTGGCCTCCTCTGGTGGCCTGAAGAGCGGCCGGCTGTACCGTATGACAGAACACGCCATTGCTCTTCCGGAAGATCGGGTTGTGCCCTCTGTATGATCGTCAACCCTCGTTGGTGTATGTCGGTGGCTGAAATCAGATCTCCAGGGTCGGAATATCGATCCAGCGGCGCTCGCTCCACGAACGCAGCCCAAGTTCGGCCAGCTGAACACCCTTGGCGGCTTCAAGAAAATCCCAGCGGAATGGTGCTTCACCTGCAATATGACGCAGGAACATTTCCCACTGGATCTTGAACGCATTCTCGAAGGTTGCGTTGTCAGGTACCTCTTGCCAACCGTCGCGGAAAACAATTGGGTTGGGGATATCGGGATTCCAGATCGGGCGTGGCGTGTTGGCACGATGCTGGGCGCGGCATTCGCGCAGACCGGCTACTGCACTGCCGTGCGTACCATCAACCTGCAACACGAAGAGTTCGTCGCGGTAGACACGCACTGCCCACGAGGAGTTGATCTGCGCGATGATGTCGCCGTCGAGCTCGAATGTTGCATAGGCTGCATCGTCGGCAGTGGCATCATAACGCCGGCCGCTCTCGTCGTAGCGCTCGGGAATGTGGGTGGCACCACGGCACGAAACGCTGCGCACCTCGCCGAAGAGATTGTCGAGCACATAGCGCCAGTGGCAGAGCATATCAACAATGATCCCGCCGCCCTCTTCTTTGCGGTAGTTCCACGAGGGGCGCTGACCCGGCTGCAGATCGCCTTCAAAAACCCAGTAACCGAACTCGCCACGCACCGACAGAATGCGGCCGAAGAAGCCGCCGTCGATCAGACGCTTGAGTTTGAGCAATCCGGGCAGGAAGAGTTTATCCTGGACAACGCCGTTTTTGATACCGGCAGCCCTGGCCAGGCGCGCCAGTTCGAGCGCTTCGTCGACCGACTCGGCGATCGGCTTTTCGCAGTAGATATGCTTGCCGGCCGCGATCGCCGCTTTGACGCCGATCACGCGTTGTGAGGTCGTCTGTGCGTCGAAATAGATCGGGTACTGGGGATCCGCCAGGCATTGGTCGAGATCAGTGCTCCACTGCGTCAGGCCGTGCGCAGTAGCGAGCGCTTCGAGCTTGCGTGCATTGCGACCAACCAGGAGCGGCTCGGGGATCAGCATATCGCCGTTCGATAGTGCGACACCACCCTGCTTGCGGATGGCGAGAATCGAACGGATCAGATGTTGATTGGTGCCCATCCGCCCGGTGACGCCATTCATAATGACGCCGATCGTCCGTTGTGCCACAGCGCACTTCCTTCCATACGTTGAAACATCGACACGTTGGAATAACGACGGTGATCTATTGTTATGCCCACACGCCATGGTGTGGCCGGTGGTCGGCAATGCTGCGTGGCAACAGTGTGTTGCGGTACTATTTGCGCAGCTAATGGAATATAGTGTGGAAAGCGTTTTCCTGGATGGCAAAAATATACACGAGAAGTTATTTCCTGTCAAGAATCTTTTTTCGGCTTTCCAGGGCTCGTGCAAAAAAACTTATGGGCGCCACTGCGCACCACGCCCCTTGGGCCTGCATGGCATCCTGAGCCGCTGTGCGGCGGAGGATCGTTCTGGGGGAAGGGAACAGCCCGGCGTCGCTGCGTGCAGCATGACCGCCGTGAAGAGCTGCTTGACATGTGATTATCGGCATAGTATTGTGGCATGGTAAGCGCTTCCCAACGTATCTGAATCGAGTGGCATATGCCCGCAACCCTGAGTGATATCGCACGGCATGCCGGTGTTTCGCTTGCCACTGCGTCACGTGTCCTGAATGGCAGTAATCGTGGTGTGACGCCGGTGTTGCGTGATCGGGTGTTGCTGGCGGCTCGCGAACTGGAGTATGTGCCGAACGCCCATGCCCAGGCATTGGTGAAGGCGCGTTCTTCGATGATCGGGGTCATCGTGCATGATGTCAGCGATCCATACTTCTCAGAGATCGTACGCGGTATTCAGCGGGTTGTGAGTGATGCCGGGCAACTGGTGATGATCTGCAACAGCTATCGCGATCCCGCACGTGAGCTTGAATATCTGGCGTTACTGCGATCACAGCGGGTGCAGGCGATTGTCATGGCCGGAAGTGGCCTTGAGGATGCCGCGTATCACCAGCAGTTCCGTAATCATATCGATTCATTTGTCCGTGCCGGCGGTCGGGCGGCGTTTATCGGCCGGCATAATATCAGCGGCGATGCGGTGATACCTGATAATCGTGGTGGTGCACGCGAAGTAGCGCGTGTGCTGCTTTCGTTTGGTCACCGACGGATCGGCGTGATTAGTGGCCCCGAGTTGATTACCAGCACCCGCGACCGGCTCGACGGTTTTGTTGAAGGTTTGTGTGAGGCGGGTATTACCCTGCCGCCCCACCAGATTGTCACGGCGGATTTCTCGCGCGATGGGGGGCCAGCAGCAACGCCTATCCCGCCCGGCCAGGCGCCCCGCCCTACCCCGCTCTTTGCGCCGCAACGTACGATGGCGATTGGCGCACTGGCGGCTCTGCGTGCGCGTGATCGCGCCGTGCCGGAATGTATTTCGCTGGTTGGTTTCGACGACATCCCCATGATGCGTGATCTAACCCCGGCACTGTCGACGGTTCATGTGCCGATGATGGCGCTCGGGGCACGTGCCATCGAAATGGCACTTGACGAACACCACACCACCCCGCGAGTCGAGTATCTGCCGACCGAAATGATTCTGCGTGCCAGTACGGCCCTGGTTCACGAGCGATAGTATCGATAGCTCGATTGCAGGGCTAGCGACGATCGTCAGGCGGCTGGTGTTGTGCCGGTAATGGGCCGAACCTCTTGTTGTAAATGATGAGCAACATCCATGACACCATTCAGCCGGAGCGAGGCGTTAGCATTATTTAGCCGCCTGGTAGCGGGCTGGGCCGCGCATCGTGATACTAGCGGTGCCCGGCTTTTGATCGATGGCCAGCATAATCGTGAGGATGCCGGCGGAAGCTACGAAGGGGTGACGCGCATGTTGTGGGGTCTGGGCGGCTGGTTGTCACAGCCAGAACGCCCGACCATACTGGTATGGCGTGGCGTTTCCTACGATATTGCGGCACTACTGCGGCAGGCCCTGGTAGCCGGTACCGATCCGAACTCGGCGGGCTACTGGGGGCACACGGCGGTACGCGGCGAATATGACCAGCGTACGGTTGAGTCGGGGCAGGTGGCATATGCCGCCTGGCAGAGTCGGGCGTATGTCTGGCAGCATATGAGCACCACCGAACAGGCTCATCTGGTGGCCTGGCTTGAGCGTTTTGGCCGGCAGCCGGCAGCCTGGCAGAGCAACTGGGCGCTTTTTTGGGCCTTGAACCATGCAGGGCGCAAAGGGCTGGGCGTGTCGTACGATCAGCCGACGATCGACTCGGCGCTTGAGTATCTCGAAGGTGTGATCTGCGACGACGGCTGGTATGATGATGCGCCGCAACGTGGCGAGCAGAAGTTCGATGATTATAACTGGTGGGTGTTTACAACTCACGAACTGGCCTGGGCCGATTGCGATGGTGCAGCTCAACCGCAGCGCTATACTCGACTGATCGAGCGGATCCGGCTGCGGCTGGCGCATTTCCCCTATCTGTTTGCCGCCGATGGTGCATATAGCGAATATGGCCGGAGCCTGGCGTATAAATTCGCCCGGCTGGCCGCACCGCTGTGGGCGTATCGTCATGGCGCATGGCCCTATTCGGCCGGCATCCTGCGCCGGCTTGTTGGCCGCCACCTGCGCTGGTATTTCGATCGTGGTGCGGTGCGTGCCGATGGAACGTTACGGCAAGCACTGACCGATCAGGGCAGTGTTGCGGTGATCGAGCCGTATATCTCGACCGGCGCGGTCTATTGGGGTATGCTGGCCTTTGGTGCGCTCTGGAGCCTGGCCGACGATGACCCCTTCTGGCAGGCCGAGGAGGAACCATTGCCGGCTGAGCAGGGCGACTTTGTGCGCCCGATTGCCACGCCGGGCTGGCTGCTGGTGGGCAGCCACGGTGCAGTGCAGCGATTCAATGCAGGTAGCAGCGGCTACTATCCGAGCAAATACGAGAAGTTTTTGTATGCGACACTGGCACCGTTCAACGTGGCTCTGGCCGATGGGGCACCCTCGCCCGATTCGATGCTCTGCCTGAGTGATGGGCGTACTCTTGGCCATCGTAGTGGTACATCGGCCTCGGCGGTCGGCATGGGATGGCTGCGGATGCGCTATACACAGCATGTCGGCACCGGTACGCACCATATCGACACCACTATTGTTGTTCGTGGTGAATACCACCTGCGAGCGCACCGGATCACGCTTGATCGGCTGTCTTCCGCGATCGGGGCGATCGAGGGTTCGGCGCCGCTTGGGTTTAGTGCCGGTGATACGCCGCTGGTGCGGGGGGATGTAGCTGCCGGTTGGGAAGCGGCGGCTGTGGCCGGGCGCGCGGTTGCCATTGCGCGTCTGCGTGGCTACGATCACCAGCATCAGGCGGCGGCATGGCGTGGGCGGCATGATCTGAATGCGGTGTATGGCGATTATCTGTTGCCGCGGATTGCCGTCGAACAACTGCACGACGGCCATGAACTCATCTGCCTGGTTTATACCGGCCACGCGGCGGGCTTCGATCCAACCCGGCTGCCGCAGCAGGTTGTTTCGGCGGCATGGCAGGCTGATGGAACCTTCGATGTGGTCTGGATCGATGGGCATGTCGATGTGGTGCCGCCGTTGGGGAACGCTTGAGATGCTCTCCATTCGGCGTTACCAATCCACCGATGCGGCGGCAGTCTCCGCTATCATCCGCACGACGATGCAGCGATCAAATACGGCTGATTATCCGCTCGAACAGCTTCAACCATTGATCGACTATTTTTCGCCCGAGAAGGTTGAGCAGATCAGCTATGATCGTATTTGCCTGGTTGCCGAAGTGGATGGCGTGCTGGTGGCGACGGCGGCACTGGAAGGGGATGAACTGGCGACCTTTTTTGTGTTGCCGGATCAGCAGGGTTGTGGTATTGGTGCTGCACTACTGGCCGAACTGGAAGCATTTGCCCGTAGCAACGGGCTACAGATGCTGCGGGTCGATGCCAGCCTGACGGGTGCGGCATTCTATGAGCGGCATGGCTACCGCCGCACCGGCGTGATCCGCGCCGGCACCGCCGGGCCGCAGGTGGCGATGCGCAAGAGGTTGGGCGAT
>CALLZL010000075.1 GCA_937859575.1 uncultured Chloroflexota bacterium | reverse complement strand
CCGCAACAGTCGCCGTTTCAGCTGCGCTGATACCGAGGATCTCGGCAATATACGGGCCGGCAGCACTGAATACCGTGCTCAGCACAAATGCCGCACTTTCAGGGGCAATATCGCTCGCCAGTGTGCCATGGGCCATCCCACGCTCGATCAGGCTGCGAAAATAGGCACGCGAGGCTGCCTGGCCGCGTGCCGCCAACTCGGCATAGAATGGCGGCGGCATCGCGTAGGTTCGCTGGATCAGGCGCGCATGCAGCGGGAAGTGGATCGCGGCACGGGTCGTTGCCCGGATACGCCGCCGCAAGAGGGTAAACAGATCGTCGCCGGCATCGGCTGGTGTGGCCGTATCAAGCGCATCGATTAATGTCTTGCCGGCATGATCAAAAAGAAACAAAAAAAGCTCTTGTTTGTCGTCAAAGTACTGGTAGAGGCTGCCCTTTGCGATCCCGGCACGCGCAACGATCCGCGACACCGAAGCCGCTGCGTAGTCGTGCTCGGCAAACTCTTCAAGCGCGATCGCCACTAGTGCATCACGCTTCTCGGCCGGCAGATTCCAGAATGTTGGCTTTGGCACTGCTCATCCCCCCCTTATGACCGGTCGGTCATATGACTGGTCGGTCATATTATAACCAGGAATGTTGTGTCGTGCTATCCATCGGAGGGCTGAATCGCCCGAGATCTGATCGCCATCATCGCCCCCGATAGCATTGCCCGCCGTGGTGTGTCATGCTGAGCGAAGCAAAGCACCACTCGGCGCTATTCGTGGTATGCCGCCGCGTGTGCTGGTTGCACTCCGGTCTACGATCGGGCCATATGCCATATGCTATACTGGCGCGGCTTTGAGGAGTCAGATACCCAACGCAGAAACTGCTGGGCTTGTGCTTGCACCTCCTACGGGTGGAGGTAGAGTACGACAGGCCGTCTGACGTACGGTCTCCAGGCACGATTCAGGGCAGCATGCGTGTCCGCGGCAGCCGTATGGCCGCACGAAAGGCAACGACAAGTTGAACACCTCCGCCGGTGCCCGCATGGCGGTTGCGGTGGCGGCGTCTAAAGGCACGCATCGATGAACCAGCCCATGCCGGCAACCACACGACACTGGATACAACGAATAGTACTAAGCCTGGCGGCAGCCCTGGCGATCGGTATACTGGCGTATCTGGTGGCGCGTGGTATGCTTGGTGCATGGCTGTTGTATGATCAGCAAGAACAGCTGCGCAGCATGGCAGGTGCCTTGCGCAGTGGAATCGACGAACTTCCTGCAGCCGATCTGCGGGCGATGCGGCTGCAGATCGCCATACTCGAAGCACAACATCTCAGAATCAGCATGAGTATCGGCTTTCTGGCTGCCGCGATTGCTGCAGTGCTAAGCTATATATGGCAAGAGAGTGGGGTGCAGCGTGGAGTTTGAACGCTTTAGCGAAGAACTGCGGATCCTGATCCAACAGGCAGCCGTACCGATGCGTGAGCGACGGCATGCCTTCATTGATGTCGAACATCTGCTACTGGCATGTGTCACCCATCCGAACGGCGCGGCGGCCGAGATCATTGCCCGCCTGCAGGCACCTGCCGCGGCGATCGCCAGCGATCTCGAACACTATCTCGATCAGATCCCGCTGACTGCGGCACCTTCCGATGCCCTGCATATCTCGCCACGTGTGCAGTTGCTGCTGAATCGCGCCCGTGAGCAGGCCGATCTGCTCGGCGAGCAGTTGATCGGCAGCGAACTGGTGCTGCTGGCGATCGGCGGCGAGGCCGGTAGTGTCGCCGCACAACTTCTTGAGCGGCATGGCATCAACCAGGATCAGATTGCGATCGAGATCGTCGAACTCCGCCATCCAATGCCGGCCGAGAGCGGCCTTCCCATGATCGGCTCAGCTGCGCCTGCATCTACCGACGAACGCACTTTCGAACAACGCCTTACCGCACTCGAAGCGGCGGTGGCACAGTTGCGCGGGGAAGAGCCGCCGGTCGCACCGCCCGGCGAACACGAGCTCCAGCAACAACTCCAACAGGCACAGCAGCGCATCGCCGAACTCGAACGACAGCATCACTATCTGCAAGATCTGCTGGCCATTACGCACGATAACCTGGCCCATACTCGTGATCTGCTGGCGCGCGAATTAGCTGCCGCACGTAGCAAACCAGCCGATAACGAATAGGCCGCCGATGACCAGACCAGTTTTCCGCTTCGCCGATCTTATAGGCTATGATGTCGAGCAGGGTACCATCGTGCGGCTGCCCGGGGATGCCCATCGTGGCAGCCACCGGCGACACACCCTGACAACCGCCGCTGGGGTTGCTGCCCTGCTGGCCGGGCATATGATCGGCAGCGCTGGTGCCCCCTTCGCTGCCGCCTATGCTGTGGCGCTGGTCTGTCGTTCCGCGCAGAATGCGCCGATTGCCACAACCCTCACAACCCTGCAGCTACTCGCGGCCCAACTACATCCGATGCTCCCATACCACCGGCAACACCTGTTCGAGCAGGCGGTTACGGTGGCCGATGCGGCGCTGCGATCCGGCACATCTGGCGAGCTTGCCGTAGTGACCCTGCTCGCCGCTGCAAGCAAACAGATCGGGCGTTCGAGCGGGCGTGCCGGGCAACGTGCCGCTGAGTTACTCGATCCAGCCGATACAGCCCTGCTTGTACCATATGACGCACTCGCGCTGCTGACAACCGTCACCGCCATGCCTGATCCGGCCACATGGCTGATCGCTGCCGACCCCACCTCCACCGATGCCAGGCCCCACAAACTGCCGTTGAACGCTTGCAGCAACAGGCGATCGATCTTGTGATCATCGAAACGGCAGCCGTGCAGCGCGACGGCGCAGCCGAAATACCAACCGCTGCGGTGCCGGTTGTTACTGCGGCTCACGCGGCAGGTGTGGCATGCTACGCCATTGCAGCCGATGGGCCGGCGTCACCAGCGCCGGGCAATCAACGGGCAAACGCCGGGCAACACCTGGTCGCTACGGCCGCGATCAGCGCAATAATCACCAGCCGTGGCATCTATCGACCAGCCATGATCATGCGGCACCACGACGACGCCGACATGCCGCATGAACCGCTTATTGAGCTGCTGCCATGATGAATGAACAACGGAAACGACGCTACGATGCATTCGAGCGCATGATCGAGATACCGATGATGGCGCTTTCGGCACTCTTCCTGGTGCTGGTACTGCTGATTGAAATTGGCCAGTTTGCAGCCGGTGTGAATGAGATCCTCGAATCGCTCCTGCTGTTGATCTGGGGTGTCTTTGCACTCGAACTTGTGATCAAACTGGCACTCGCCCCTGATCGGTTCCGCTATCTGCTGACCCATATCCCCGACATCCTGATTGTACTGTTACCCTTCCTGCGGCCACTGCGCTTCCTGCGGGCGATCGTCAGCCTGGCGCGTTTCTGGCGGCAGTTGCGCATCGTGTTGCGCCGGCAGACGCTCAGCTTCATCGGGCTTGCCAGCCTGACGATGATCAGCGCCTCGGCATTACTCGTCTTTGCTGTTGAACGTCACAGCGGCGGCCCGATCAAGAGTCTGCCGGATGCAATCTGGTGGGCCATCACAACCATCACGACCGTCGGGTATGGTGATATGTATCCGGTGACCGCATTTGGCCGCGGGGTGGCGGTGTTTCTCATGCTGACCGGCATCACACTCTTCGGGCTGCTGACAGCCCATGTTGCCGCGTTTTTCGTGCAGGAAGAACAGGTAGATGAAACCACTGCCGACCGGCACGAAGCCCGCGAGGTTATGGCGCGCCTGGATCGGATCGAGCAGGAGCTGCAGGAGTTACGCCGCGAGCGTCGTGAGTAACCGCATAGGCACGCCGGGTAGCCGGGCGCAACAGCCAGGCCAGGCCGACAAGCGGCAATATGAGCGGCATGAAGAAATACCCCGCCCCATATGCCGACCAGACGCTCTGGTAGGGGAAGGGCTGCCAGATCAGATCGATCGTGCCCACAATCAGAACTGCAGCCAGCTCGATCACCAGAAGCAGCAGCGTCATCCACCAGATCCGTAAAGAACGCGAAGCCATCAGCAGCGCAATCACCAGATACAACAGCGCTGCGAAGGCCGAAATATGGGTTGGCATGAACGTCTCGGGATGGCGAAAGAGGTACTGATAGAGCGCACGCCCCAATGATGCAAATGCCCAGAACGCATAGCAGAACGCCAGTACACCGGAAGTATCGCGTGAGCTTGTTTGCCGGTTCATGCTACACCCTCTGCACATATCGCCGGCCGAGCCGGTTCTGTAACCATCCGCATCCTGGGAGCGCGGGCGTCCCGCCTGCATGGGCGCAAGATGCGCATGGCCCCAATGTGCAATCGTTTCGCACGTGGCTATAGGCTGGTTTGGTCGCAGGCCAGGCAAAGCGCATAAAGATACCAACTCCATGCATAACGACATGTGTTAAAATGAGAAATCAGAAAGATGTGAACACATGAAGACATATTACACCCTGTTCCAGTTATCGGCTGATGCCACAGCCGATCAGATCGAGACCGCATACCGGCGCATGCATAATGAGCTTAGCAGTGCCGGAAGTTCGACCGAACAGATCGATCGTGCCTATGCCGTCCTCTCGGATCCGCAGCAACGGCGGGCCTATGATGCCCGCATCGCACCTGCCCGTGGTGGTATCAGCCGGCGCGAACTGCTACTGACCTTCGGTGGTGCGTTGGTAGGGCTGCTGATCATTGGCGTCGTCTGGGCACTCGCCGGGCGCACTGCCGAACCGGAGCTTCCGACCGTCGGGGAAATGCGTCGCCCGGCACCGGCGATTGCACTCCCCGGGCTTGATGGTGAAACGATCCGGTTCAGCGATCTGCGTGGCCGGGTTGTGTTGGTCAACTTCTGGGGCACATGGTGCGAGCCGTGCAAAGAAGAGACACCGGCGCTGCAGAATGCCTACGAAGCCCTGCGTGACGATGGGTTGGTGATCGTTGGGGTGAACCTGCACCGGCAAGAGCCGGATGAAGCAGCGATCCGCGCCTTTGCCGAACAGTATAACGTCAGCTACCCGATTGCACTCGATGTTGATGGTGAGGCGGCCCGTTTGTTCCAGATCTCGCCGATTCCGACCAGTTACTTTATCGACCCAGCCGGCGACATCCGCTATGTACGTGTCGGAACCCTCACCTATGACGAAGTTGAAACGCTCTTCCTTTCACTACAGCAAACGGCATCCGCTCACCGCTGATACAGGAATGCAAGCTATGCAACGGACAGAACAGCGAAAAGTCTTAATCATCGATGACGAGCCGGGCCTGCGTGATCTGGTACGCATTAATCTCGAACACGAAGGTTTTGCTGTTGTGAATGCCGAAAATGGCGTCATCGGCCTGGAAATGATCGAGCACGAGCATCCGGATCTGGTTATTCTCGATGTCATGATGCCCGAAATGGATGGTTGGGAAACCTGCCGCCGGTTGCGCGAGTTCTCGTCGGTACCAGTACTCATGCTAACGGCGCGTGTCCAGAGCCAGGATATTGTTGCCGGGCTCGAAAGCGGGGCCGATGATTACCTGCTCAAACCATTCAACATGGATGAATTGATGGCGCGGGTACGGGCACTGCTGCGCCGCGTTCCATCACCCAACCGGCCGGTCATTGCCGGCAACAACGAGATCTATATCGATCGCCAGAAGCGCGAAGTGCTGGTACGCAACGAGTCGGTTGATCTCACCCCAACCGAATATGATCTCTTGTTGCTGCTAGCCGAACATGCCGGCACCGTCCTCGATCACGAGACGCTGCTGCGCGGCGTGTGGGGCCAGGAATACACCAAAGATAACGACTACCTCAAAGTCTATATCTGGCATCTGCGACGAAAGCTCGAGCAGGATCCGCGTGATCCGAAGCTGTTGCTGACCGAGTGGGGCGTGGGGTATCGCCTGATACCGTGAGCACATCACAACAGCGCATCGTCGTCAAACTGGGTACTAATGTGCTCACTGCCGGAACCGACCGGCTGCACCGGCCACGGATCGTCGAACTGGCGCGTCAGATCGCCGAGGTGCGCGCCCGCGGTACCGAGGTTGTGCTCGTCAGTTCCGGGGCGGTTGCGGCCGGCCGCGAACGGCTCGATTTCCCGCGCCGGCGGCGTGATATTCCCCTCAAACAGTTACTTGCCGCCGTTGGCCAGAGCCGGTTGATGCATATCTACGAGCAAATCTTCGGCCTGTATGATATTCCGGTTGCGCAGACGCTCCTCACCCGCGATGATCTTGGCGATCGCAATCGCTACCTCAATGCGCGCAATACCCTGCTCGCCTGCATGTTGCATGGCGTACTGCCGATTATCAACGAAAATGACGTGGTGGCCGTCAATGAGATCCGCGTCGGCGATAACGATAATCTCTCGGCACTGGTGGCAAACCTGGTCGATGCCGATCTTCTGCTGATTCTTTCGGATATCGATGGGCTGTATACCGCCGATCCACGCCGGGATCCAGCCGCGACTCGTATCGCGACGGTGCATACGATCGATGATGCGATCTATGCCCTGGCGGGTGGTAGTAATCTGCGCGGCACTGGTGGAATGCAGACCAAGATCCAGGCTGCCGATCTGGCAACCCATGGCGGAACGAGTGTCGTGATTGCTGCCGGTGCCGAACGTGAGGTGATTGCCCGCATCCTGGCCGGCGAGCCGATCGGCACTCGCTTTCCGGCTGTCGCCACGCGCATCGAGAGCCGCAAACGCTGGGTGCTGGCCGAAACCGTGCGCCATAGCCGCGTCACGGTCGACGACGGCGCGCTGCGGGCGCTTGTCGAGCGCGGTAAGAGCCTGCTGCCGGCCGGTATCGTTGCCGTCGAGGGTGAGTTTGGGCGCGGCCAGACGGTGCGAATCTTTGATGCCGATGGGCGCGAAATCGCCCGTGGGTTAACACAATACACCGCACACGATCTGCAGCGTATCCGTGGGCTACGCTCTTCACAGATCAGTGAAACACTGGGCTACGACTACGGCCCCGAAGTCGTTCATCGCGATGATATGGTCATCCTGTAGGGAGGTAGACAATGCTTGATCTTGAACGCATGGGGCAACGAGCACGCGTCGCCGGCCGGTGGTTGGCTCGTTGTACGACGGCGCAGAAGAATGCGGCACTTGAGGCAATCGCAGCCGCCCTGACCGATGATGCAGCGATTGCGCCACTGCTTGATGTCAATGCCCACGAAATTGAACAGGGGCGTGCGGCCGGGCTTTCACCAGCTTTACTTGATCGCATGCTGCTTGATCGCAAGCGGCTTGCAGCCATTGCTGCTGATGTGCGCACTGTCATCCGGCTGCCTGATCCGATCGGCGAGGTGATCGAACGTTCGGCGCTCGATAACGGCCTGCGCATGCACAAGCGCCGTGTCCCATTCGGTGTAGTGGGCGTTATCTACGAAGCCCGGCCGAATGTGACGGGCGATGGTGCCGCGCTCTGCCTCAAGTCGGGCAATGCAGCGATCTTGCGTGGCGGTAAAGAGATCACCGGATCGTGTGCCGCCCTCAGTGCAATCATTCAGCACGCCTTGGCGACGTCAGGCCTGCCGGCCGATGCGATCCAGGTCATCGATGACCCGGATCGCGCACTGGTCGAACAATTGCTCCGGCTCGACCGTTATGTCGATGTTATTATTCCACGTGGCGGCGCAGCCCTGCATCAATTCTGCCGCGAAAAGGCTACCATCCCGGTGATCACGGGCGGGATCGGGGTTTGCCATATTTATGTCGATGAGGCTGCCGACCTGTCGCTAGTGACACCGATTGTTCATAACGCCAAAGTGCAGCGGCCGAGTGTCTGCAATGCACTCGATACATTGCTCGTCCATCGTGCGGTTGCGGCACAGGTGTTGCCGCCGGTGGCCGCTTCGCTCACTGCTAGTGGTGTCGAACTGCGCGTTGATGCGCCGGCCCTGGCGATCTTGCAGGCAGCCGGTGCAAGCAACGAGCGGATCATCGCGGCACATGATACCGACTACGGCACCGAATTTCTGGCACTGATTGCGTCGGTACGAGTCGTAGATACCCTTGATGAGGCAATCGAACATATCGCAACCCATAGCACCGGCCATTCGGAAGCGATTCTGACCGAAAATCACGAGCATGCCGAAGCGTTTATCAGCAGTGTCGATTCGTCGGTGGTATTTGTCAATGCTTCAACGCGCTTCAACGATGGTT
>CALLZL010000074.1 GCA_937859575.1 uncultured Chloroflexota bacterium | reverse complement strand
GTCCTCGGGAACGTGAAAACGCCCGGCGAACCGATCTTTTTTGAGATCGGTTCGCCGGGCGTTGAATCAACGGCGGGCGGTATGTGTGTGTATTCTGAGTAGAGTCTACTCCCGTACAGTATACACGGTCGTGTCAATATCTGCACGACGGCGCGGCGTCCATCCGTAGCCTTCACAGAGCGCTTGATCGATGGCCGCCAGTAATGCCAGCACTGCACGACGGAGTAAGAGTAGATTGGCTTTACTGAGCATGCCTCATCCCTTCGCGGCCTCGCGCGCAATGGCCTGCTGCACCCGGCGCAACAATGCCGCCTGTATATCGCGACCAATGATACGTGTGAAGTTGCGCGGTTTTGTGCCGGGGTGCCGCACCGCACGGGCGTACACCGTCGATCCGAAGGCTCCCCCGCTCCGGCTGCCGATAGTGTTCGGCGATGTCTTGGCGCGGTAGCCACTGGCAAAGCGCAAGAACCGACCGCGCGGGCGAATCAGGTGCGGTCGTGTGCCCTCATCGACGTAGCCATAGATACGATCATCCGTGCCAACAATCTGACTGATGCCATCCGATCCTCCCGTTGCCGTAAAGTCGGGTTGATGCTTCCACGTGCGTGTGGTCGCCTTGAACTCCTTGAGCGCCAGCTCGGCAGATGCTCGGTATGCCAGTTTGACCGCCGCCATGTGCCGTGCGGCATCCAGTCCGGCGTCTTGCAGGTTCGTCTTGATCTGTTTGATGCGGATCATGATCGGCGCTCCAATCGGTACGGCGAACCCGCCGCGCGCGTCGGGCACGTCGTACAGTGCTGCTCTGCCGCGCCAAGCTGCCACACATAGCGCGCCGTGTCGCCGTCCTCATCGACATATGCGGTACACGTACAGTTGCCAAGGCACGGTGTCGATCCGTCCCCTGGCGCGAACGGCAACTCCCACCCGGCGTAACGCGTGCGCGTGTACGTGGCGCGCACCGCCCCGGCATAGAGTTGCGCCCGCGCCACAATCTGCGCCGGCGTCAACGTGGGCAGCGCTTGCACAAAGCCAAGCAGGTAGCGCCGCTGTTCGCCAATGGCAGCGGCGAGGCGCGCGCGGTCGTCGCGCGATAATGCCACCGGGCCAACCAGGCGGGTCAGCCATGCCCGCACCCGTCCCGGTGCGCTCCGCTCCGCAACCCCCGCAATCGTGGCCGCCGTATGACCACGCACAATCGCCGCCTCCATCTGCCGCGCAAAGGCCGTCGGTGTCATGCGCCCCGCAATCAGGCGCGCGGTGGCTTCGTCGAGCGCATCGCGGGTCAGATCCCGCAGCGCGGCGCTATTCGTCGGCACGTTGCGCCGCCTTCACCCACGCCACCGCCGCATCCCACTCGCGTGCGATCAGGCGGTCGGTGCGTGTCTCTTTCGTCTCTTCCTGCAAGAGCGGCTTTTCGTCGCTCTCCAGCGTGCCGCCGTCGGTGGCGTCGGCGTGCTGCAGTAACTCCGGTGGCAGGTCGCCGTCATCAAGCGCCAGCTGCCGCGCTTCGGCGGCCGTGATCTCGCCACTTTCGATGCGCGTCTTGCGGGTGTTGGCGCGCATCTCTTGTACCTTCGCTTTCGCTTCCTGATCGCGTAGATCGTTGGTGTACACATGGAACGTGGTGCTGGCGGGTGTGACGAGCGCATTGATTGCCTCTTCGAGCCGCGCCGGGTACGCCGCCAGCCCCATGCCCTCATACGCCTCATCCTGGATAATACTCTGCGTGCCAGTGCCAAGCCCTTGACCGGAGAGCGGCGCAATGTCCTGCACCGCCACACCGACGGCATTGGCAAAGCGCAGGCGAATGTCGGCGCGCGCCGGCTCGACCTCGAACCCATCGGGAATGCTGGCAAGGGGGATTTCGGCCACCTGGATTTCGGTATCGCTCAAGAGCGGAATGAGGGTCGATCCTTTGTACAGCAGGAAGTTGCGCTCCGTACGCGCCGTCTCGCTGGTCTGCAGCGCGTCTTTCAACTGTTGCGGGGCGATACCGCGAATGAAGAAGATGGAGAGATTGCGCGAGCCGGTGATCTTCTCACGAAAGTACGTGGTGATCGCCACGTCTTGAATGATCGCCTCCCACGCGCGATCCGCCGCGCATTGGCCGTAGCCATACGCGAGGTCATCGGGGTCGGGCATGTCCGTAATGCGGATGACGCCCCACGCCGGCAGCAGGTGTACCCCGCCGCGCGGCGCATAGTACAGCAGCGGGTAGTCCTCGCGGCCGGTCGGTGAACAGCGCAGCGCGTCAAGGTGGATCAGGCCGGTCACTCGCGCGCCGGGGGCATTGCTGGCCCGCTCGATCGCAATGACCTGGCCGAAGTTCGTGCCGAGATAGTCTTGCATGCCGCGTGTCAATCCTGCCACCCAGCCGGGGCCGTAGCTTTCGAGGATCGCCTTCGTACGCGCCAGTCGTTGCTGGCTGTCGGTGGAATCCGACAAGGTGTAGCCGCGGGTGGCGATCTTGGTTGCGGCCTTCATCGTCACGCTGCCCCACAATCCGCTAATGAGCCGCGAGCGCCGCAGTAGCGCATCGCGCGCCACACTGCCCCACGGCGGCAGACCGTCGGCTCCCTTGATGCCCTGCAGCAGCCCGCCGAAGGCGTACCCGGCTGGCCCGATGAACATATGCACCGCGCCGCCGCCGCCGCCGCGTGGGTCGGTGAGTTGGGTATCCTCGCGCGTCACGCCAACCGGAAAACTATCCACCGTGGTCATGGCCTACTCCTCATAGCGCTGTGTCCAGACGCCGTAGCGCAGCGCGTCCGGGCCGTGATCAAACGCCTTGATAATCCGTCCTTGCACATCACGCCGGTAGCTTGCCATCTCCGACCGCAGATCGCGGCAGCGCGGATGGACTACGACACGCCTGCGCCCGTTGGCGTCAGCCGCCAGCGCGCGGCGGGTTTCTTTAATACTCTCTTCTACCACGGCGGGGCCGTTGCGGGTGTAGATGCCTGCGGCGTGTAGGCGTCCTTTCAGTTCCGCCGCACTCTTGTCCACTGTCGCGTATTCCGGCAGCGGGTAGGCCAGCGCCAGCACCTCGCGCAGATGGGCGTCACTCAGCACCTTCGCGGCGTAGTGCTCAGCAAACACCGCAATCGTGCCGTCGTGTCGCTGTTGGGCGAGCAGAAACACACGTGGGTGGCTCTCCGCCGTCCAGAGGCCCGTTGCGCTATCACGCACGCCCACATAGCCGTCATCGACAAACCACAGCACCGCGCCGCCGTCGGGGATGTACTCGGCGTCCTCAGTCACGTTACCACCGTCCGGCCCATCGCTCCACACATCGTAGATCAGGCCGACGGCGTGCGTGAACGCCTCGATGTCATTG
Source organism: uncultured Chloroflexota bacterium (assembly GCA_937859575.1). Taxonomy (GTDB): domain Bacteria; phylum Chloroflexota; class Chloroflexia; order Chloroflexales; family Roseiflexaceae; genus CALLZL01. Next base: position 13,084 of record CALLZL010000074.1, on the reverse strand, counting down.
GCCGGATATTCCCGCAGCACACTCGCGGTATCGCCCTGCGACTCCTGCAAAATCTGATCGCGCCAGCCCTCTCCGCGATCCGGTCGCGCCGTCCAGGGCAAAAAAACCGGATAGTAGCGGTTTGCGCCGCTGGTCGCTCCGTTCCACAGTTGGTGGTACGGCGTGCCAGCGCCGTCAGCCGTGCTAATAAGAAAGAGCTTGCCGCCCGCATCAATCGTCGGCTTGACTGCTGCCAACACCGTCGCGCCATAGAGCATGAACGCCCACTCATCAAGCACCACGCCGGATGCGGTGAACGATCGTCCCGCGCCCTTGGTGGCGGGCAGGGAGAGTACCCGCGATCCGTTGTCCCACACCTTCTCGGCAGTGTTGTCCACCACAAGCGACGGCAACACGGCGCGATCGGCATGGTGATGATGCAGTACCGCCACGCGGCGCGCCAGTTCGTCAGCTTCCAGTTGCCCCCGACTGAAGAGCAGCCACGTGCTGCCGTCACGCAGGGCGCACTCGCGCTGCACAAAGCCGCACGTCAGCCACGAGATGCCAAGCTGCCGCGCTTTGAGAAACACCACAAGCCGTTCCCGTGTCAACACATCGAGCACGTCGGCCTGTGACGGCCACACTGCGAATGGTACCAGCGCGGTGTCCTGCGCACCGACCGGCACTTCGATCTTGGTGCGAGCGAGATACGCTGCCGCGGACAGATCACGCAAGGCCGCCCGTGCGGCGTTTTGTTGGCGCTGACGGCGTAAGCGCAGCCGTTCGCGCTCCTCAGTGTCGCGGTTGCTGGCGCGTGATAACGTCCGCAAGGCTGATCTTCCCTTCAATGAACGCAACTTGATCGGCTTCACTCACCCGATCCCAGTCAACCGGCGGCAACGGTTCGTCGCGGGTGCGTTCCCGGTACTTCTCCGGGCGCTCACTTTTCAGGCGAAAGATAAGCAGCACATCGCTACCATTGAACCCGCGCTCGGTGGCTTCGTCTTCCAGCGCATCAACCCCCATCTCCTTTGCCTGTCGCACCTGTGCTTGAAACGCGGCATCACCCGCCATGTACGTATAGATGGTCTTCCGGTCAATGCGCGCCTGTTTGCAGGCTTTGCGAATGCTGCCATGCTCACTCAGGCGATCAAGAAACAATGCCACCTTTTTTTGCATGGTAGAAGTTGTTGTGTCAATGCTCATGGCCTACAACCCCACCGGTATCTTGCGCACCCGCACAATGAGCCGCTGCACATCGACCTCGCCATTGCTCATCGTGGCTGCGAAGATCACCTCGTAACTGGTGTCAATCGTGCCGCCACTCGCCTCCGTCGTGGCCGTGGCACCGCTGATCGTCGCGGGACTGGTCACGGTCAAGCCGCTGCCGACGGTCACGGACACGGTAGCAGACACGAGTGTCACCCCCGGCTTCCACGCCAACCAGTCTGTCCAATCGACGGTGATCCGCTTCTCGGCAAGCGGATCTTTCTCAAAATACGGGCTTGTGGTGGACAGTTGGATCATACCGGTACCTCATAGATAGACGGCTCTGGTGCTGCGCGGGTGGTACTGCTGCTTCCTTGAATGCGCCACGGCTGCACGGCAGGCACCGCGTAGACCCACGCGAGCGGCGCCGAGCGTTGGATGAAGCGCACATGCACGGCACGGTAGACAGGGATGCCGAGGAATGGCACGAGCGGCGGACTATCGCCACTACCAATGGCCTCCAGAATACCCATACCGCCATCAACCATTGCTAGGATGTCCAGCGCGCCGGCGAGTCCGGTGAGCACTGCGCCGCCACTGTCGCGCAGGAGGAGGGTGTCCGCGCCACTGCCGATCGTCACCAGCGCGCCGCCGCCAAGATCGACCATGCGGAACGTCTCGCTCCCGCTGCCCGACGCGGTGAGGGTCGCGCCGCCGTCCTCACTATCGCCGCCGCTCGCGCTGCCGCTGCCGATGGCGTCGAGCGTGCCCTGGCCGGTCTCGTTCATCGCCTGCGTGGTGGCACCGCTACCACGAGCATCGAGCACACCGCTGCCGGTGTCGATCATCGTCCAGGCGTCGAGACCGCTGCCGGCGAAGATGCCGGTCGCGCTGCCGGCCTCGGTGAGGGTCAGGGCGTCCGCCCCACTCCCCACCGTACCGAGGGTCGCCTGCCCGGTCTCATCCATCTGCCAGGTGTCGAGGCCGCTACCCACGGCCCCCAGCACGGCGCTGCCGGTCTCGGTCAGGATGAGCGCATCACTCCCACTCCCGACAAACATCGCCGTCGCCTGCCCGGCGTCGGCCACCGTCAGCACATCGCCACTCGAGCCGGTCAGGGCGCTGGTGGCACCCCCGGATTCAGTATAGACCACACCCCCCGGCGCACTCGGAATGAACGGGCGCGGGCGGTAGGGCGCAATTGAGCGATGGCGGAAGATCCCCATGCGTTACCCGTCGAACTGAATACGCGCGGTCAGGTTGAGCTCATCGAGCAACGCGGCAAACGTGCGCGCGGTCAGCGAGTCAAAGTTCGCGAAGTACAGGATCGTGTCACCGGCTTCACTCTGCGGATTCGTCGCCAGGAAGAAGCCATTGGCCGCCGCCGCGCCGATGAAGCCACTGAACACCTCCGGTGCCGAGAGCGTGCGCCGGCGTCCATTGCCGTTGGTGGCCGGTGCGCCCCAGTCGCTGGTCGCGACGGCCTGCCGCGCATACGTGCCGCTCGACGCGGCCATCTCCGTCCAGCCACTCGGTGCCGCGCCACCGGTGGCGGTGCGTGCCGGCACCGTTGATGGTGTCTGACTGGTGAATAACCCGAGGAACAGCGTCGTATCGGGCGTGCCGCCACCGACCGCGATGTTGAGCAGATAGTCCAGCCCCTCATCGGGGAATATTTCAGCCATCCTAGACCTCCTCGAAATCGACGCTACACCCGATGGTGAGCGAGTCGGCGGGTGCGGCCAGCATGCGCAGCACCAGCAACGTTTGCCCTTGATCCACGCGGATCCCCTGCTCGGGCGTGAACACCACTTCGAGCGGCGCACGCACGTTCCAGCCAGTGGAGTAGACCGTCAGCGGCGTGCCGGCACTCGCGGCGGTGGTGTTGGCGGTCTCTGCGGTGCAGCCGGCAGCGGCATCGCGAGCATTTTTCGGGGTGACCGCCACGCCGGTATTGCCGCCGCTGCCACTGGTGGTGTTGCCACGCACCCAGGCGAGGCTCAGGATCTCCTCCTGTGCATCGCCCACATCGGTGATTTGCCAGACGCGGAACCCGCGCACAACCACCGCACGGTCATCGGCGGGGGTGAGTTCGATCAGATCCGCCGCGACGGTGATCGCGGTGGGTGGCAGGTGAACGGTATAGACGGCTCCCATAGAGTCTCCTATCGTGCCAGGATGGCCTGCGGCATGCGCCGCGTCGGAATGAGCAGACTGCCGGCGGCGGGCGGTGCCAGATCCTCCGCGCTCCAGTTCGTGGCATACGTCGTGTTGCCCGCGCCGGCGGTGTTGCCGCCATAGGCGATCAGGCCCGGCGGCCCGCTGGCGAGGCTGGCGTCGGTGCGGGTATCGACCAGCGTGCCATTGACGTAGCTGCGGATCGTCGTGCCCTCGACCTCCAGTCGCAATGTGACACTGCCGGTGCCCGGCGTGCTCACCAGCGCCACCGTCGTTTCCGCACCAGCAGTAATCTCCAGCCAGTACACCTCGTTGGCAAACCGCACCAGCGCGTAGCACGTCACGGTGCCACCACTGGCCCAGCGCGCCGCCACGCCGTGGCCATAAAACTCCTCGCTGTCGTAGGCAATCGTGGCCTCGACGCGGTAGTCGTTACTGTCCATCGCACCGCCGGTGTAGGCGGCTTTGCGATACGTGCCGGTGGTTTGCACCTGCAGTGCACCGGAGGCGGAGCGCTGCCAGTCGGCGGGACTGGTCACCGTCCAGTTCGATCCGAGTGCGCCGGTGCCGGTCAGGGCATCAGTGTAGGTAGCCATCTAGTGGGACTCGCTGCTCCGCGCACGCTCGCCGGCGGCGTCGGTACGCGTGAGGCCAGCCGCTGCCGCCGCTGCCGCAATACCCTCAAGCACATACTGCGCAGCGCCAGACACGTCAATCACCACGCCGCTGGCCAGCGCCACGAGAAACGACGCCAGCACGCCGCCGGCAATGGCAATGCCAACCAACGCACTGCTTGGCGCGGCCGGCCATGCCATCTTGATCAGCGCCACCAGATACCCGGCGACCACTGCCGCCGAACCGATTGAGGTCACAGTCTCCATTACGACTCCTTCGCCGGAACAAACTCCGGCCAATGCCAGGTTGCCGGCGCACAGCCGGCGTCATAGCGCGCGTTCGTGATGAACGGCGCGTCATTCGGCGGAAACACCGTGAGCGCCACCTCGTCGGCGTTGACGAGCGGGTGCGTGATGATGGCCGCAAAATGCTCAATGCCGTACATGAAATGCACGACGCGGCCAATACTCGGTACCTGCTCTGCCATAGTTAGAGCCCTCCTCGTAGCAATACCCCGATCCCGACGCCGCACACCAGCGCCACCAGCATCAGAAACACCACGACGGCATACGCGGCAGCAGCAGTACTGTTCACGGCACATCTTCCTTCGACACCTTGGGCCGCATCTTGCGCGTTGTGCGGCGTTCGATCAATCCGGCACGCGCCAGGTCGGTGCGCAATTCGTGGATACTCCGCTCCGTGGCCGCCACGTGGAATTGCAGTGCTATGAGCGTATCGGCAATCTGACGGTTCGATATGGCCAGCGATTCGGTAGCAGTCACAAATCGACCTTGCATCTCCAGCGCCATACGACGAGCGGTTGCCTGCGCTTCGCGCTCTCCCTCTCGCCGCGCTTTGAACTCGGCATCCACGAGCCCCCGCACCCACGGCCACAATTGTGAGGCGGAGAATCCGCCGATGGCCACCACAGCCAGCCACAGCCAATTGTCCGGCGCACTCATGGCGTGTCCTGCAACCTGGCGGCCAGCGCCAGCAGGCGCTCCCGAATGTCGGCAATCTCATGCTCCAGCGTCGCATCATGTTCGTCGCGCACCACCTGCTCCATGCCAACAATGACCGTCACCAGGTCGATCATCCGCCGGTCGGCATTGTTCAGCACGTCGGTATAGGCGCGGTTGACATCGCGAGTGTCCTGCTCCCAGATCGGCAAGCGCTCAGAGACAAACGTCACCACCTCGCGGATCCATGTCAGTACCAATGTGTTGGCCGTTAGCCGCGCTTCTGTGCGCATGGTTTGTGCGCCGGCCAGGCGGTCGCTCGGTTCGTGCGTCATGTCACCTCTCGCAATTGCGGATACCACACAAAACCACCAGCTGCCAACTCGGCCCACTGGTCGCTTGAAAACCGGTTCCAGTTGACATGTTGGCCCGGCACAATGGCGTTCACCGCCACGACTGTGCCGCCGGCGATCTCGCCAACGCGGTTACTCAGCGTCGTTGGTCGGTCGCGTATCCAGGCATACGCCACCGCTACATACATTTTCGGTTCAGTGGCGACGGGGGTTGGGTCGGGGGCGAACACCGCAGCGCGGTAGGCGGCCACCACCGAGTCAAATAGCGTGCGGCCGGGGCATGCGCTCTGGCCAGGTTCGAGGTGGTAGACCGGCCGGGGCGCGGCCGGCCCCGCACCGCGTGGCCACTCACAGTGACCGACCACGGCGCTACGCGGAATAGCGTAGGCTTGGCGCAGATCATCGAAGAGGGTGAACAGGGCGGCACGCTGGGCGGGTGTCACATCCTGACTGCCACCGAGCATCACATGCACGGCGATGCTCTCGCGGTTGCCCTGACTGTTGCCACAGTGCCAGAGCTGGATGAGATCGTTCAGGATAGCGGTGCGCCCGTCGGAGAAGACGAGGTAATGGTACTGATACCGAGACCCATGGATTGGTTTGCCCTGCTGGTTCGTTCCCCAACTCTTCTGCAACTGGTAGCGCGCCTCGGCAAACACGCGGGCGTGTTCGGCGACCGGCGAACGGTCGTTGTATGCCACGGCGCTATAGTGGAACGTAATCGATCGCGGTGTCAGTGGCGCGCGCTGGGGCTGCGCCTGGGGATGACGCGGGAGGGCGGCAAGTTGGGAGCGAAGATCAACCAATGCACAAACCTCGCAAAACGAGTTGCGCGCATTGGCCGTATTTAGTATAGCACAGTGATCAAGGCCACGAGATATGGGATATACTACGGAACGGCACACGCCCGGGTGATGAAGCGCATTGGCCTGGCACATCACCCGGGCGCGCGCCCGGCAGCAGTGGGGTATGTTTTTCAGAGAAAACCGAAATGATTTCGGCTACGCCGCCGGCGGTGTCTTCGGCGCGTCGTCACTGCCGGCCATGACCCGCTGCTCGATGCGATCAGCAATCGTGCGCAGGATGGCGACGACGGCAAGTTGATCGCTGATCGTCGGATCGTCGCCGAGATAGCGATCGATGCGGCGCTGCAGCTCAGCGAGTGCGGCAACAGGGTTATCGGCGGGGAGTTTCTTCGTCATAGATCAAGTCCCTGCTGATCAGCGTCGGGCGCGGATGCGACACGCTGCGCCCGGCGGAACGTCGTTTGCAGCGCCGGCACCTGGGGCGCCGCACCGGCGAGCAGCTGCACGAGATCGGCGGCGTGGTGCAACGCCTGCGCCAGACCGCGGAGTTGCGCCGGGGTGCGGGCGGCGGCGATGAGCGGGCGCAGCGCGGTGGCGACATCGGGCGGGGTCATACGAGTTCGTCCAGCAGGATCGACTCGTAGCAGCTGAACGCGCGTCGCCACTCGCGCAAATCCGGCGTGTTGGCGCACGAGACCTCCCAGGCGCGCTCGATCACGTCCTCGATATGCGCGCCGGCATCGATCTGGCGGCGCGCTTCCGGGAGTTGCGCGTTGGCTTCGCGCGCAACGATTTTCTTGGCGGCATCGTTCAACATCGATTCTTCCTCTCGGATGGCGCGCCGTGCCTTGCGGCTGGCGGCAACGAGGAGCACGTCAAGGCGCTCCGTGGGTGAGAGGATGCCGAGCAGGTCGCGCTCGGCATCCGTGGCGGGCCTGGCGATGCGGATGGGCTCGGTCATCGGCGTATCCAGTCGCGCAGTGCAGCACGGTCATCATCGCTGAGTGTTGGCGCGATTGCCTCCAGCCGCCGCGTGTTCGCTGCCATCGCATCGGGGATTGCCTCCTCCTCGGCCATGATAATGGCGTCGAGTTCGCGGATTTCTGCGTCATCGGTGAGCGTATCGATCAGGATGTAGCGTTGCTTGTTTGCCAGCTTGCGCGCCGTGATGGCTTCGTCTTCGGCCATGTACTGGAGCAGCGCTTCGTTTGTGGTCGTCATCTCTGTGTCCTTTCGTGTGAATGTATCGACTATGGCGGTTTCTGCTACTCGGACTGTTCAGCGGCTCGCTTGGCGGCAAGTTCTTTCTTCCAGGCTTCGATTTGCGCCGTTTCGCGGCGCTCGAATGCCTTGACCGCTTGGCTAATGCTGGTAAGACCGGCATCAGCAAACGCGCGCGCGAGCTTGAACTGTGCATCGGTGAGTGTGGCGGCGAACTTCTTCATTGGTTTGTCCTTTCGTGTCGTTACGTCCTGTTCGATATGTTTACATTGTAAACGATGTAAACAGAATTGTCAAGAGGCAATTCGGCACATCCGAGAAAATGACAACACCGTCATTCCACATGACTGTCCCCATTCGTCGCGCCGCTTCTCGGGCGGCATCCGTCGTTGCTTCCGGGTCAAGTAGGAGCGAGAAGGTTTGCTCAAAGTCGCCTTGAACCGCGCGTGCAAAGGCGGCTAAGACAGCCGCACTGGTGTTCTGCCCCTTCTCAATGCGCAGCACCTGTACTTCGTTGGTGCCTTCGCCCGTTTGCTCCCGAATGGCAGCAGCGACCTCAGCCCGAGAGAGGCGGCGCAATTCTCGAACCTCCCACAGATACGCACCGGCAGCAGACATACTCATGCCCCCTAGTATACTTCACTGATGAAACCGTGCAATAATCATCTATGGTGCGCAATCATTCACAAGTGAAAGAGATCCTTGACGAAGCTTCATGAGTGATATACAATCACATCATACATGAAGTTGAGAAAGGATCGTGCTGTGACTGCTGCTATCGACGAGCGTCTATCGCTCCCCAAGTTTCAAGAGGCGATGCGTCGCTACCCGGATCAGCCGTCCGATGCAACATCGTGGCGCTGGCGCAGTGGCATTGTCCCCCCGGCGATTCGTTTCCTCATTGATCGCCCCGATCTCTTGGAAGCTCTGACTGCCGACGCCCGCGCCCTCGCTGCGGAGCGCGAGCCGGAAGCTATCGCGGTCTAACTACTATCACCGGTGACAGTTCCTTCACCGGTGATTATTTATGCTTGACAATCCTTCATCAGTGAAGTATAATCATTCATAGATGAAGTAATTGAACAAGGAGCCACCCAATGCACCGCACCACCACCTACACCCAGATCTGCCAGATGACCGCCCCCGGACGGGACGCGCACCGTGTGCGCCGCGAACCCGCACTGGCGGATTACCTGGAGAGCATCGGGTGGGACTTGGTGCTGGGTGCGCAGCATCGCGACCCGCATCTGTTTGCGAAGGCGCTGCGGGATGCCAAGGCGCTGGCGGCACGGGAAGGAGGGGCACGCGGATGAAGTGGCGATAACTGCCGGAACAGACAACCGCCCGAAGTGCGACGAACACTTCGGGCGGTTGCGGACGAACCGATGGAATTGTAGCACAGAAAGTGACGAACCATGTCAACCTCCTACATCTTCAGCCACACCGAACTCCAGAAGCTCCTGAACGACGCCATCGAGATGTACGCCGACGCACGCGACACCGACGGACACAGCAGCGAGTATGCGCAGATCATCACCGTCTCCGAGGTGCTCGAATCGTTCGACGGGATGCGCGAGATCTTCCGGCTTGACGGTGCGATCGAGCGCTCGAACGAGCCGGCGGAACTGCACTTTGTCGATGTCCAGCAAGCGCCGGTGCATCTGCCGGCGCGGGGAATGACGCTCTGCAACCGCTGCCTCCAGATCGCGGTCAATGCGGCGCTGGCAACTGGCCCGGCCATTCGGGATGTGGTGAGCATCCCCCACTGCGAGCGCTGCCACGCGCCGAATCGTACCCACCAGCCCCCCTCGGGCGGCTCCGACCAGCCGTGTGACCTGCCGTGTCACACGGCGGCCACGCACCTGGTCACGACAGTCAGCGGGAACGTACTGCATCTCTGCGAACGCCACGCAGCGCCGCATCGGCGCAAGGTGTTGCTGACCAGCGACGACCCCCTCGACTACGACGATCTGCCCGAGGCACCAGGGGAAGATGACCCGGACAACGGCCCGCATGCGGTGGCGGCATGAATAATCACGAGCGCATCAACACGATCACCAAGGCGTGGGACGTGAAGCTCATCACGCTCACGAGCGCCAGCGCGGCCATTACGCGCCTGATGCCGCGCTGCCACCGCCATCCCGCGATTGCCGCGTATGCCACTGACGAGCGACGCCGCCCGGTGTGTGGCCAGTGCTACGAGGAGGTGCATCGTGGCAACTGACTGGACACTGCCGAGCGCTGAGCAGATGGATCTGTTTCTCATGCTGAACCTGGAGCAGCGCGGGCAGTTCCTGGACGAACTGCCCGCGAGCCGACGGATTGCCTACGCCGTCGCCTATGCCAAGCGCGACGGGTGTACGCCGTCCCAGGCGTGCAGCCGGCTGGACATGTGGCGGCGCGTCTATCTCGCATCCCGCGAGGTGTCGCATGAATGAGGTTCTCGACGCCATTGATGAGTATCTGCGCGGCGATCTCAGCCGTGAAGGACTCGAAGCACTCTACTATCACGCTCGCCTGCAGCAGGAGACGGCGCGGCGCAAGCAGGCTGAGTGCGACGCCGAACACGCACGAGCGCTGCTGGCCGATCTGATCCGTCAGTCGATTCGCGACGCGAAGTGGGCGCGGGCGTGGAAGCGCGCGGCGAAGATGGCGCAGACGCGCCGTCTCGCAGAGATTGAGCGCTATCAGGTAGCGGTCGAACAAGAGCAGTTGCGCGCGCTTGAGTACGCCGCAAATGCCGGCCGCGCTGAGCAGGAGATCGACGATCTGCGCGCCGAGATTTGCCGGTTGCAGGCGCAACGTGCCACCGTGCCCCAGCCGGCCAGTAGCACGACGCCGACCAAAACCTATCCCTGCCCTGACTGCGACTTCGTCGCTCTCACAACACGCGGGCTGGGCGTGCATCGCAGCAAGGGACACCGACCGGCACGAACCGTGGTGCTGGAGCCGTGTCCGCACTGCGGCATCACCGGACTCAACGGCAAGCCGTGGGCCAGCGGTCATCAACGCGGCGGACACATGTCGCGGTGCCCCGAACTGCAAGCACACTCCCCCCGCGTCACGCAGCTAGGGCGCGACGCGAGTGAACCCGATCCGTGGTGGCGCTGTGTGGACTGCGGCCGCCCGGCCGACGTGATTGCGCCGGACATCAGCGACCCGTCGCGGTGCATTGGGTGCGTCAAGGCGCGCAAGGAGGCGGCATGACGATTCGCCCCGGTCTGCTGGAGCGCATGTGCTTCGACAAGCATGCGTTTGTCCGACGCTCGCAGGCACGCCGCGCCAAGCGCGAACGCGCGCGCTGGTTTGGCTGCACGTTCTCGATCTACCGCTGCCCGATCTGTGGCTGGTGGCACCTGACGACACGGAGGTCAGCATGATTACCGATCCGATCCACCTGACTGCGGCGGCCGTGCTATTCGGCGTGGCGCTGCTCCTCGGCTACTGGCACGGCTACGACACCGGCTACCGGCGTGGTCAGTCCGACACCGAACAGGAAGCGGCGCGGGAGTTGCCCCGGTTGTTGGCTCGGTACGGAGTTGATACCTCGCGTCCGATGGGTGCGGAGACTGACCGCGCCGCCTAGAGTCAGTATCGCACGAAAGGCCGGATCTGTGACCGAATTGATTGCCATCGTTGCCGGCGCCGCACTGAGCACCGTACTGCTCGCGCTCGCGCACCTGGTGCTCTGGCACAACCGTGCCACGCTGTGGCTCGTGTGGCGCTATGCCATCGGTGTGGCAGCGCTCAATGCCGGCACGACACTGGCCGGCCTGCTGAGCAACAACCTGCTCTTGGCGCTGGCGCCGTGGTGCATTGCCATCCCGGCAGGGAGCGTGGTCGCACTGCTGCACGCATGGCGTGCGCACCACACGCGCCCGATGTTCGAGGCGCTTACCCGCCAGGCGTATGAGGAGTACCGCGATGCCCGCCGGGAGATCTGAAAGCCCGCGCTTGGCGCGGATTGAGAACGCCATCGCGCGCAACACACGGATCTTTCGTGCCGTGGCGGTGCTCATCGCCCGGCAGCGCGCCACACTGACCGAGGCGGATATGCGCGAACTACAGGAGATTGTCGAAACGGCAGCGCTGGTGCGTGATGTACTGGCGGAATGCCGGAGAGAGCAAGAGGCATAAATGACCATCACGACTATTCATCATCAGATCGCCACCGCCCGCACCATGTTGCAGGCCTGCAAAGACCGCGAGAAGCTCACCCGTGCGGTTGCCGAACAGCAGGCCATCGCGAGCGGTGCCGCCGGCGGCAAGAACGCCGAAGAGCGTGAGCGCTCACTCGCGATCGCGCTGGCCAGCAACCCGGACTACCAGCTCGCGCACGAAAGCCTGCGTGAATCCGAGGATATGCTCGCGCAGTTGGAGGCCGATCTCGAGTCGTTCCGCGATGCGCGCCGCCAGGAGGAGTGGAGCATTCGCGCCGCGCTGGTCGATGCACTCACACGGCGCAGCATCCCGAGCGACGCACCGGGAAGCGACGAGAGTTTCGATGATGCCGCCGATGACGATCTCGGCGATGCGGTCTGGGAGAGCACGCACGGACGCTATAACGGCCATGTGCCGAGCCGCCCTGTTGACGAGGATCTGCCGTTTTAAGGAGGCGATCGATGCAGGTACGTGAAATCACCGCCACCTATGGCGGCAAGCTCAATCTGGGGGACTATAACTCGGCACACATCGAGCTCACCGCCACCGCGCTGCTCGACACCGATGAGGATGCGGCGACGGCCAGCGCGGCACTGTTCGCGATCGTGAAGACACAGGTGCGCGCCCAGGCGCGCGAGCTGATGCAGAAGCGCGGCGCGCGCGTGGATGAGATATTCGCCGGGCTGCCCACCGATGTGCGCAGCACGCTGGAATAGGAGACGATCATGCCCATCATTGGATTAACCGACCGCGGTGCGAGCTTCCCGCAGATCGGCGTGCTGCGCAAAGGCGCACCAAAGCCCGAGACCGGGAACCGCCCCGGTGCCGATCTCAATCACTTCCGCTTCGATACCGATGATGCCGATGCGGCGAACGCGTTCGCTGCGGTGTACGGCGCCGAGCCGCGCGCTATCCGCGTGTTTGTGCCCTACCGCACCACGGACGAGAACTTCGAGGCGTGGCAGGAGGCATGGACGGCAGGCGCACTGCAGCACCGCTGCGACGGCAAGACCTGCGTCCGCTGGCTCACCCCGCAGCAGACCTATAGCAGTGCGCCCAAGCCGTGCCCGGGTGGGTGCAAGCCGGCGGGGCGGCTGCGCGTCATCATTCCCGAACTGCGCCGCATGGCGTATGTGATGGTACTGACGACCTCCATTCACGACATCATCACGATCCAAGAGAACCTCGAAGCGCTCGAAGCGGCGCGCGGCGATCTGCGCGGCATTCCGATGCTGCTGCGGCGCGTACCCCGCGAGATCAGCATGCCGGATGACCGCAACGGCAAACGCGTGCGGCGCGAGAAGTGGCTGCTGACCATTGAAGCACAGCCGCAATGGGTGGATCTGCAGATCGCCGCGCAGGAGCGTGCGGCGCTTCCCGCCCCGCTGCCGGCACTCCCCGAACCAGCGACGTATGTCGATGCCGCAACCGGCGAGATTATCGAGGCCACCGACAGCACCGACGCGGCCACCTTCGTCCCACCCGAGCCGACGCGCCGCGAGAAGCTGCTCGCCCGGATTGCCGATCTCACGGCGCAGGCCGTCGAGGCGGATATCGAGATCGAACTGACGATCCCGCTCGATCAGATGACCGATGACCAGCT
>CALLZL010000073.1 GCA_937859575.1 uncultured Chloroflexota bacterium | reverse complement strand
CGAGCAGAAACATGGCGGCTTTACCGTTCCCCGCGCGATCCGAGAGGAACGCCACCCGACTGCCGCCGGGCGACCAGCGCGGCGTGTGATCGGACGCAATGCCGCTCGTGAATGGGCGAACATCGCCATCGACAGTCGCCATCCAGATCCGGCTCCGGGCCGGATGTTCGGCATCTGGCCGGCACATCTCGCCAACCACAAACGCGATTCGGCTCCCATCCGGGCTCACCTGCACCTCGCCAATACGGGCGAAATCCAGGCTACCCTCGGCCGTCAGAGATTGCCGTTCCGGCATGCGCATGCTCCAGACATTCATATCGGTGAGCTTGCACCCACCGTGTGAACACGTATCTGTGATGCTATCACAAAACGGCATGGCAGCGTGCAGCCCTTTGCATACAACCATTGAGTGCGATTCATACGCGTATGCCGTCGCGTCGCACACAAAAGAGTCTCATCCGCAACCATTCCCGCTTGCGATCAAAAATGCTATACTTGCCGCCATCACCCTTCTGCAACAAAAGGAACAGATCGCCATGAACGCAGACATTGCAGACATGCCGGAGTCACGCGTGCGTGGGGCGTGGCGCGTACCGGCGCTCCTTGCGCTCTTTGCGGCACTCACGATCGGCCTGATCGCACCGCATGTCGCCGCTGCCCAGCAGGTCGTCACCGCCGATCCCCTGCAACTCACGGTTGCCGGTGAGGTCGGCCAGCGCACCGAGCGGGTTGTCATCCTCACTGCCAGTGCGCCGGTCAGCGGTGTCAGCACCCTGCTGACACAGTTTGTACGTGCCGATAATGCCGCGGCTCTTACCCAGAGCGCGGTCACCATCGGTGAGGCAGCGACGACGATTGACGGCGGCAATCGCATTGCACTGCCGATCAGCTTTGATCTGAGTGGTGCTGCGAGTGGCGAATACCTTGGCTCGCTGATTGTCAGCTACAACAGTGATGGTGTACCGACCAGTACAGCCATTCCGGTGATGGTTTCGATCAAAGATGGCCCGTGGGGTGCGCTCTTTGTGCTGGTGCTTGGCGTCGCAATCGCCTCGCTGATCTCGATCTATCGCGCCGAACTGCAACCACGCGACGAGCTTGCCATGCGATCCGACCGGCTGCGCAGCCAGGTTGCACGCAGTTCTCAGGGGATGTATAGCGCATTCCAGCAAGCATTCGGCCGCCAGTTCGATCTGGTGAGCCTGGCGCTGCAATCGAGCCGGCTCGACCAGGCACGCCAGTTACTCGATGAAACCGAAACCCTGCTGGCGACATGGGTGCAGGCACGCGGCGAATGGGTGCGCCTTGGTGAATTCGCCGCCGAGATTGTCAACAACCTGGTGGCCCGTGGCGTAGTCGAAGGATCTACATTCGATCGCAGCATCCGCCAGCAGGTTGCCGATGCGCTCAGCGCATCGGTGCCGGCACGCGACCCGGCAACGCTACAGGCGCAGCTCAACCAGAGCGCCGCACTCGTCAATACCTATCTGCGCGCCAAAGCCCGCGTCGATGATCTCGGCGATGTGCTGAAGCAGACGGAAGCCGAACAGAAGCATGCCAAACGCGATGAAGAATTTGCCAGGCAAGCACTGGTACTGCGTGAGCAACTCGCCGGCGCAACTGCCGAAGAAACCACCCTGACCGATATCGAGAGCCGGGCCGAGGCACTTGCCGAAGAACTCAAGGCGCTGCCGCCGGTGCCACGGGCCGGAATGCTCAGCGGCGAAGGGGGTGTTGGTGCAACCGTCACGCGTGTCTTCCAGCAACGCGCACCCGAACTCTTTACCCAACTGGCGCTGAGTGTCTCGAAGATCACACCACCGACGACCGGCAGCGGTAGCGCCGCCGCATGGCGGATCTGGGCCTTCCGCATGGCGCGGTTTGTGATCGCCATCGCCTTCCTGGCCGGTGCCGGTTTCGCCGAACTGTATATCGGCAAGGCGACTTTTGGTGCCAACTGGTGGAGCGACTACTTCACCCTGCTGTTATGGGGCTTTAGTTCGGAGATGAGCCGTGCGGCGATTACCGATCTCACCCGCAACCTGGGCATCCCCGGCCAGCAGCAATCCCCTCAGTAGCACCAACAACCACGGGCAGCCGGGCGGCTGGTATGCCGCCCCAGCTGCCCTGGCAGCCGGCTATGCCCCACTGCGCGCCAGCGCCTCCATGCGTTCGACAAACAGCTCGATAAAACGCCGCTCGTCACAGGCCGTCACGCCGCGCACATTGGGCGGCGGCCGGAATGCCTTGCGCCACTGCGGCGGCCACAACCGCGTATCATACCCCGGCACATCCTGCTCGCTCGGCAATGTACCCTGCTCACCAATATAACTGATCACCGTCTTGCCGGCTGTAAGCTCGCTTGTATACTCAATCGCAACATGCATCGGCTCAGTCGTCACCAGATCTGGCATAAAGACCATCGCCAGTGCGATCGGGTCATTGATCGAACAACCGGCATAACCAAACGCCGAAAGATGGAATTCGATATAGAAGCGCGTTGCCTCGGCAATGAAATGCGTCAGCGGCGTTGGAATCCGCCGCAGCCGATCGACATCATCCTGCGTCAATAGCACCTTGCTGGTCACATCCCACGGCAGCAGGGTGATCGGCATGCCACTTTCGAGCACAATATGCGCCGCATGCGGATCGACATAGAAGTTGAACTCGGCCAATGATGTAGTGTTCCCATCGGCACGCAATGCCCCCCCCATGATGATCACATCATGCACAGCCTCGACGATCCGCGGTTCCTTGCGGATCGCCAGCGCGACATTGGTCAGCGGTGCGACCGCTACCAGCGTTACCTCGCCCGGATGCGCCATGATCTCGCGGATGATCATATCAACACCATGCTCGCTTGCCGGCGGCACCGGCGAAGGTGCCATCTGTGCATACCCCAACCCTGCTGCCCCATGGGTCTCTTCGGCAGTATAGGGCGGGCGAAGCAACGGCAATCCGATCCCCGGGCAGACCGGGATATCGCTGCGGTTGATCAGGGCAAGTACATCAAGTGCATTCCGAACCCCGGCACCTAGCGGGCAGTTACCACCCGTCACACTGACGGCGGCGAGTTCGACTTCCGGCGAAGCTAGTGCCAGCAGTATCGCTAGCGCATCATCAATGCCCGGATCGGTATCGAGAATTACACGGCGCGGCATAGTCAACTTTCTGTTCAGGCGCAAGACCGGCAACCTGGCCGAATTGCTCAGCGAACAAGGTGGCTGATTATAGCATGGGTGCCGTTCGGCCGCGCTTCTTAGCTACGGCTCATCAGGTCGCTGCAGCACAGCACTGCGCCGCGCAGCAATACTGCGCCGCGCAGGGTCGCTTCGCGGAACAGGATATTGCGGCATACGTTGCCTAACCTCATACGTTGGTAAAGAAACTCTACCGGTATCTGCCGCACCTGCGTGGTATGGTGGATCTATATAGCGGTATAGCTATACATCCGGTAAGGAGGTTCCCAATGTACCGCTCGATTCTTGTACCGTTGGATGGATCTTCCTTTAGCGAGCAGGCGCTGCCCCTGGCCATCAAGATTGCCCACCAGAGTGGTGCGACACTTAACCTGGTTCATGTAACCGGGCAGTATACGTTTGATCCGATCTATATCGATGGTGTGCCGGTCATCGATGCCAATCTGCATTCCCGTGCCCGTGATCATGCTCGTACCTACCTCGAACATGTCCGTGAACGCATCATTGCTGAAACACCCATGTCGGTGCATGCCACACTGATCGATATTGCGACTCCTGACGCATCGAACGGAACAATTGCCCAGGTGTTGGCGGAACATACAGCATCGGCAGCGATTGATCTGGTAATCATGACGACGCATGGTCGGGCCGGGCTGACACGTTTCTGGATCGGGAGCGTAGCCGACGGCATGGTACGCCATAGTTGTGTGCCGCTCTTGTTGTTGCGCCCCGAATCCCAATCGCAGGTTATCGTGCCACCGACGATCAGGCATATTCTGCTGCCGCTCGATGGTTCAGCACGCTCGGAAGCGATCGTCGAGCATGCGCTGGCACTCGGCCATGCCATGCATGCCCGCTACACTTTGCTCCGCCTGGTGATGCCACTGATCGTCGGTACCACCATCCCCTTTACGGCCTCGGCCGATTTTGACCCCGCCCGCACGCAACAGTTGCAAGCCGAAGCACAGCACGACCTCGATCGCATTGCCCAACAGATACAACTCGCGGGTGCCCATGCCGACACCCGGGTATGTGTCTCTACCCAGATCGCAGCAACGATCCTGGAAGTCGCTGAGGAAAGCCATGCCGATCTGCTTGCACTCTCGACCCACGGGCGCAGCGGCATGGCACGCTTGTTGATCGGCAGTGTAGCCGATAAAGTTCTTCGTGGCACGCATCTGCCGGTATTGCTGTTCCGCCCGGCTATCAGCGAGCCGGCATAGCCACTGGGGGTAAGCTTCGCCACCACCGCTGGGAGAACCATATGAAACGTTGGTTCGTATCAGCGGTGGCGTGTACCGCCTATCGAGCGACACAAGAGTGCTACAATACAACAGCAAAACAGTACTATGAGGAAGTCACAACCTGATGCTCACGCTGTTCCGTAGCCGTCTGTTTGTTGCTGTCACGAGCGGTCATCTCGCCGTTGATATGCTTAATAGTGTTGTGCCGGTACTACTCGCCACCCTGGCAGTGCCGTTGGCACTGACGAATGCCCAGATCGGAGGCGCGCTTACGCTCCAGATCTTTGCCGGTTCACTGAGTCAGCCGATCTTTGGCCTGCTTGCCGACCGCTTCCGTGGGCGAACGATCATGCTGGCAGGGGTTGGCCTGGCATGGATGGCGATCTGCCTGATTGCAGCGGTCATGAGTGGCAGCTGGGGTTTTATGCTACCCCTTCTCGGATTAATGACCCTCGGCTCGGGCCTGTTTCATCCGATCGGCACCGCCACCGCTGCTGCGGCGCATCCCAGGCGGCCGGCCAGTGCTACCGCGATGTTCTTCTTCTCGGGTCAATCGGGGTTGGCGCTCGGCCCACTGATCGGCGGTCTGCTTCTTACCGCCGGCAACACCAGTGCGCCAATCATCGGTCTCTGCCTGGTATCGCTCATCCCTGCCGTGCTGATGTGGACCGCACCACAGCCGGGGCAGGTCGAACTGCCGGGTCGTCGGGCGGCACCGAGTATCTTGCGTGTCGGGGCTTTCCTGATCATCGCCTTTGTCGTCCTGGTGGCGCTCCGCTCGTCGATCCAGTCGGTCTATATGTCGTTCCTCCCCAAGGTCTTCGCCGATCGTGGCTGGGATCCGGCCAGCTATGGTGCCATCGCCGGGATCTTCATGTTCACTGCGGCGATCGGCAACATTGTAGCCGGCAGTGTCGCCGATCGTTTTGGCATGCGTGCCGCAACGATCTGGCCGTCGCTGCTCTCGGTGCCGGCCGGGCTGATCTGTTTTCTTTCACCCAATATCGCACTGGCATTTATCGCCTGTGGCATCGCCGGGCTTGTTGTTGGCGGCCAGCATAGTGTACTCGTCTTGCATGCCCAGCGGCTGCTGCCAGTGCGGCAGGGGTTTGCCGCCGGGCTCATCCTCGGCTTTACCTTTGCCGCCGGCGGCATCGGCACATGGATCGCCGGTATTGCCGCCGACCAGGTCGGCCTGCTCAATACCATGCAGGCTGTGACTCTTCTCGGCCTGCCGGTCGCGCTGCTCTCGTTGACGCTCCCCGGGCGCGATGCGACCACCACACCCGTGCCGTTGGCAGTCGAACAGGTGTAACATTATGTATCCTCGCATTATCGCACTGATTCCATGCACCGCCGGGCGCTTGCTGCTGCTGCTCGCGATCCTGCTGCTGGCACTGGTGTTGCGTGCAACCAATATCGCCTGGGAACTACCGTATACTATTCATCCCGATGAGCCATCGGCCGCCAATACCGCACTCGATATGATGCGCGCCGGTGATTGGAATCCGCACTTCTTCGAGAAGCCGTCGCTCTACTATTACGCCCTGCGCGGCGTATTCGAGCTCTACCTTCGAGCCGGAATCGCGGCCGGCCATTACCAGAGCATCGCCGATCTGCCGCGCACCACCGATCAGTTCCTGACGACACCCGGCTTATTCATCTGGGGGCGCTGGTTGAGTGTGATCCTGGGCACAGCGACAGTCGCCATACTGTATGCCGTCGGGCGGCGTTGGGGTGAAGGGGTGGGGTTGGCGGCAGCGGCGCTGCTGGCGATCGCGCCGTTTCATATTCGCCACTCACAGTACATTACGGTCGATGCTGCCACCACACTAATGACTCTACTGGCGCTCTGGGCAGCACTTCGCCTGCTTGATCAGCGCTCATGGCAATCCTACCTGCTGGCCGGGCTGGCGGCCGGGCTGGCGGCCGGCACCAAATATAACGCCGGTGCGGTCGTCTTGATCATCGTGCTGGCGCACGGCATGGCGTGGCAGTCGCAATCAGTGCGGCACGCATGGTTGCTGGCAATTGCGGCGCTGGCCAGCCTCGCCGGTTTTGTTGCGGCTACCCCGTATGCTATTCTGACGCCCGAAAGCTTCTTGCAGGGGATCGCCCGCCAGCAAGCAGTATATGCAGCAGCCGGTGCCGGACGCTGGCCGATCCTGGCGTATTTGGATATACTCAGCACCCAGTTGCTCGGCCTGCTGCCGGCACTGGCGGCGCTCGGCGGTATGCTGATGGCATGGAAACGGCGCGATGCATCCATCCTGCTGTTGCTTATCTTCGCCCTCAGCCAGATCGTCTTCTTCCTGGCACAGGATCGCCACTTCTCGCGCAATCTGCTGCTGATTACGCCGATCATCGCGCTGCTGGCGGCTCAGGCTATTCGGCATGGTGCCAATTGGCTCGCACACCGGGTGCAGCTCTGGCCGGCCGGCGCCGCCGTTGCCCTCGGAGCACTGGTCGCCCTCGGGCCAGTGCTCGACACCGCCGAGCAGCTAATCTTCTATTCCTACCCATACAGCATGGTGCGTGCTCAACAGTATCTGACGCGCCAGACACCCCACGGTGCACCGGCCGCCGTCGAGTTTCATCCGGTGGCGGTGGCCCATCGCCCATTTATCATTCCGGTCGAGCATGTCACCGATCAAAGTGCCGCGTGGTATCGCTCGCAGGGGTATCGCTACCTGATCTTGCAGACCGACAAAGCCGATCCGGCGAAACTTGCCGCGCTACGCGCCGCCGCCGTCGATCGCGTTACCTTTCCCGGCAGCCACGAGGGGCAACCCGGGCCGGCCCTTGAGCTCCTCGATCTCGGAGCCGGCTCCGCACCGCTGGCGATTACCCGCCAGCTGGCAATCTTCGGCGATCAGCTGGAATTTCTCGGCTATCAGGCCGGCATTGGCGATCTGCGGGCGCGCTATACCCCGCTCGGTGCGCCACCCGCCAGTATCCTGCCTGACCAGGTGCTCCAGCTGAATCTCTACTGGCGCGCGCTCATGCCACTCGATACCGACTACGCGCTGTTTGTGCATCTGTATGATGCCGATGGCAACCTGATCGCCCAGCGTGATACCATCATGCGATCCGCCGACTACCCAACATCGGCATGGCAGCCGGGTGAGCTGGTAATTGATATGGCCGATCTGCCGATCCCACTCGTATCTGCCGGCACCTACCGGGTGGTGATCGGTGTGTATCACGCCGAAACCTTTGCCCGGCTGACAACCAACCCGGAATCCGACAGTGCCGTCGAACTGATCGAACTGGTGATCGAATGAGCATGACCCATCGCAGTCGGAAACATGATCCGCTGAGCTACCGGCAGATCACGGCTGCATTCCCGTTCGAACAACCATCTCGTTACACAGCACAACTGCACCTACAGATCAACGAGCCGCGGCATAATCGTCAGATCATCGATCCGCAACGAGGCTGGCAGCGCACACAGCCACGCCACCGCCTGCGCCACATCATGCGCCGACATCAACTGCCGCCGCAGCTCCTCACTCGGGTTCAACGGGTGAATATCGGTGTTGACCATCCCAAGCGTCAGGGTCGTCACATAGATCTGATGCGGCCGCAGTTCCTGGCTGAGTGCCTGCGACAGGCCTGCCAGCGCGAATTTGGCGGCACAGAATGGCGCGATATTCGCGACCCCGACCTTGCCGACCCGCGACCCGACATTGATGATGATCCCTTCGTGCTGCTCTTTCATGTAGGGAATAGCTGCCCGTGCCGTATAAAAGCTCCCGTACAGATTCGTTTCGAGTATCAGGCGAAACTCTTCATCGCTAAACTGCTCCAGTGGTGCGATCTTGTGCACGACTCCGGCACAGTTGATCAGCATGTCGATCCGGCCACACAGATTCACCGTACCATCAATGAGCCGTGCTGCCGCCTGCGAATCGGTGACATCGGTTGGAATCGCGAGCGCCCGCCCGCCGTCACCGGCGATCTCGCCCACCAGCCATTCCAGCCGATCCCGACGCCGTGCTGCTGCGTACCCTACGCCACTTGATGCGCCGGTGACAACGGCGACACGCCCTTGCAATGCCATACCTAACCCTACTGTATGTGTTCGGAAACCAGCTATCATGGTGCGCCATCACTCAAGCTCTGTCAACCAAGTTATGAATCTGTACGCCCTGCGGGTTAATATCCTATTAACAGTATTGTTGAAGGATTGGCATCGATGAGCAGCAAGCATATATCAGGTCGTCGCCTCGGCCACAATCAGCTCACCGATCAGCATCTGGCCCATGCGCTAGCCGATGTCGCCCGCCATGTATCGACGACCCTCGATCTGCATACTACCCTTGAACAGATCTTCGACCATCTCGGCCGGTTTGTCCCATTTAACACATCAGCGATTATGCTTGTGCGTGATGAAGGGTTAAGTGTCGTTGCCGGGCGCGGCTTTCCCGCCAGCCAGCAAGTCGAGAATGTCTTGCTGCATGTCCATCCCCAGGCCATTCACTACCCGGTGATCGCCGAACACCGCACAATCGTGATCCGCGATACTCTGAATCATCCAGGATGGCAACGCGTTCCGGGGTACGAACAGATACGCTCGTGGATCGGCACACCGCTCGAAATCGAAGGCCATACAATCGGGATGCTGACGATCGATAACTGGGAGCCGAATAGCTACACCGAACGCCACGCAATCCTGGCGCGCGCATTTGCCAGCCATGTAGCGGTTGCCGTTCATCATGCCAATCTGTATGCCGAAAGCCAGCGCGCCATTGCCGAACTCCACCAGGCCCAACTCGAGCTCTTGCGCCGAGACCGGCTGGCAACCATCGGCCAGCTCACATCGGGAATCGCCCACGATTTCAACAACATGCTGACCGGCATTCTTGGCACGGCACAACTGCTACAGTGGCAGATATTGCCGGATGATGTGCGCAAAGGTGTTGATCTCATTGCTGATGCTGCCCAGCACGCCGCCACCCTCACACGCCGCCTGCAACAGTACACCCGTACCGATACCGATCGGCCGCTGCTGCCGGTCGATCTGAAGGAAGTTGCCGAACTGGCGATCGCACTCACCCGCCCGCGCTGGCAGTCGATTGCTAATCTTACCGATGCCCGGATCGCGATCGATCAGCAGTTTGTATCGGCATACACCACACCGGCACAGGCTGCCGAACTGCTGCAGGTGGCGATCAACCTGATCCTCAATGCTGCCGATGCCATGCCCAACGGCGGCACACTGACGATTGCTACCGGCAATACCGACGAACATGTCTTCCTGCTGGTACGCGATACCGGTAATGGGATCGCATCCGATCTGCAGAGCCGTATCTTCGAGCCGTTCGTCACTACCAAAGGAAACCAGGGAACCGGCATGGGCCTTGCCATGAGCCGCACCCTCGTCGAGCTCTACGGTGGCTGGATAAGCCTGGAGAGCACACCCGGCCATGGCAGTAGCTTCACTGCCTGGCTCCCACGCGGCACACCGATCAATACAGCGGCACCCACGGCATTGCCGGTGCCCGCAACAGGCGGTGCCACAATTCTGGTGATCGACGACAACCCCAATGTGTGTATGGCGGCATGCCAGGCCCTGCGTACCACTGGGCATAGTGTCGATACCGCAGCAACTGTCGCTGCGGCGAGTATGGCCTTCCTCCTCAAGGATTATGAGGTCGTGATTACGAACCTGAGCCTGCCGGATCGCAGTGGATGGGATCTGGTGCGCTGGATCCGTCACCAGTCGGCCACGACCGGGATCATCATCCTCAGTGGCTGGTCTCACGACGAGATCAATACCGTCGGCCTTAGCCCACAGATCGACGGCATGCTTACCAAGCCATACACTCTCGATGAACTACGCACCATCGTGGCGACCACCCTCAGCGCTGTCCAGGCGCGTTCCGCAGCGTCCACCGCATGAACCGCTCTATGCCCAAAGAGATCCTGCGCGGCTATGCCCGCCCAACGGCCTCCGGCCGCGCGCATCTATCCGTCACAAGAACGCATACGCCCCGCACCCTGAATTCAGAGTGGTTGCGCTTCAGCACAAGCAGTGCTATAGTACGTATGCCGAACCCGATCATACGCTACGTGGGGCAATGGTCGGCCATTCTGCACTACCTGTAATCAGACGTGCATAACAGCAATATACCAGTCAAAGGAACCTGAACATCGAACCGATACGGCGCGATACGTTACCCTGAATGCCGTATCACGATGTATAAGACAGCGCTGTGACCTATCCGAGGCGTATGCGCCATCAGGTAGAGTGTGCTGAACCATCAGCACCGGCTACCGCCATAGCTGCATCGGGTTTTGCTCGCCGCCGACAGTTTGCCGATCGTTCGTCGATTCAACCCACGTACACGAACGACCCTGCTGCCGTATCGATGTCGGGCAACCGTTTGCACAGGAAGATGCCGCTCCCTCCTTCGGTGTATGTCTGGCGATTTCAGCCAGGTTCATCTTTGCCGGCTGCTGCCACTGCTCCACGAGGAGAAATCCACACAACCGATGTCAAACGACAACCAGCGCGCCGATGTCGCAGTCTTCATTGACTTCGAGAACGTCTACGTCAGCGTTCGCGACAAGCTTGACGTCAACCCTAATTTCGAAATGATCATGGATCGCGTCGAAGACCTTGGCCGGGTGGTCATCGCGCGAGCGTACGCCGACTGGTATCGTTACCCTCGCGTCACAAGCGCGCTCTATGCCAATGGTATCGAGCCGATGTATGTGCCGACCTACTATTACGATCGCGATCTCGGCCGAACAGGGCGTGCCATCAAGAATAGCGTCGATATGAACCTCTGTATCGATGCGATGCGGACGCTCTTCACAAATCCCAATATTCGGAAGTTTGTGCTCGCTACCGGCGATCGCGATTTCATTCCTCTGGTGAATAGTATTCGTCAGCAGGGGAAGGATGTCGTGATTATCGGTGTCGGCGGTGCAGCGTCGGCACATCTGGCGCAGAGTGCCGATGAGTTCATTTTCTACGAACAGCTGATCGGGAAACGACCTCAATCGCTGCAGCCGGATAAGCCGCAGGCACGCATGCCCGAAAAAGGGCGCGAAGGGCCGGATTCGCGCGAGCCACAGCGCGAACGCGAGCCACAGCGCGAACGCGAACCACAGCGCGAACGCGAACCACAACGTGAACCAGAATCACAGCGCGAACCAGAACACGAACTCGCCACAACCAACGGCACCAGCGAACATAGCGATGTCTACGACACATTAGTGCGGGCGGTACACCTTGCCCGTGAGCGTGGGTATGTCTGTTCGTTCGGATCGCTCAAGCTGCTCATGAAAGAGCTCATGGGCGGCGATTTCCGCGAATCCAAATATAAAGATCCGAGTGGTCGCCCGTTTGCGAAATTCAAAGATTTCGCGCTCGAAGCCGAGCGCCGCGGTAAAGTACAGGTCTTCACCAGCGGTGCCGTCAACGAAGTCTTTCTCCCCGATGAAGACCCATACAAACTGTCGCAATTCGCCCAGGATCTCAAGGAGGATCCACCCGTCATCACCGGCGAACTCGCCGATGCACGGGTCGATGGGCGTAACACCAGTGGTCGCCGGCGGCGACGGCGGCGCGGTGGGCAGCGTGGTGAGAACGGCAGCACTGCCGAACCCATGGCCGAGGCACTTGATTTCGACGAGACGGTAGATGATCTCGGTGATGATGAACCGGAAGCACTACCCTTTACCGCCCCCGACGATAGC
>CALLZL010000072.1 GCA_937859575.1 uncultured Chloroflexota bacterium | reverse complement strand
TAGAGAGGCAACACGATGCGAACATCATTCTGGGTCGGCCTGACCGCCGGGCTTGCGCTCTGGATCGGCCTACTGTACCGCCGGCTCGAAGCGGCGCGTTTGCGTGGCGATATGTATCGCGATATTGCGGCCCGGCTTGATCGCCGGGTTGTTGAGCAGCATGCGCGGGAGCCGTAGGCCATGCAACATCGGATCGGCGTTATTGATCTGGGCTCGAATACGACGCGACTGATTATTATGGGGTATACCCCGCATCATTCGTTTCGCCTGCTCGATGAGGTGCGCGAGAGTGTGCGGCTTGCCGAAGGAATCGGTGACGATGGCCGCCTGACGCCGGCCGCCATGCAGCGTGGCATTGCCACCATGTGCCTGTTTCATAGCCTCTGCCGGGCGAGTGGAGTTGAAACGATCGTGCCGGTCGCGACCAGTGCCGTTCGTGAGGCGACCAATCAGGCTGAATTTCTCACTGCGATCGAACGTGAATCCGGCCTGCGCATGCGGGTTCTTTCGGCCGAAGAAGAGGCGTACTACGGCTATGTAGGGGGTGTCAATACGCTCAACATCCGTGATGGGTTTGTGATCGACATCGGCGGCGGTAGCACCCAGGTGACGATGATCCGCGGCCGTGGATTTGTGCGTTCGTTTAGCCGGCCACTCGGTGCCCTGCGGCTCGCCGATCGCTATATCCGTAGTGATCCAATCAGCAATAAAGATTTCAAGGCACTCGAAGCGGCGATCGCCGATCATTTCGGTGAACTGACCTGGTTTCAATCAGCCGGTGATACGATCATGAGCGGTATCGGCGGCACGATCCGAACACTGGCCGAGATCGATATGAAGCTGCGCAACTATCCGCTCGATCGGGTGCATGGCTATGAATGTACCCGTGAGCAACTCGAAGGATTGATCGATCGCATACGCCGCATGAACCAGCGGCAGCGAGAAGACCTGCCCGGCATGAGTCGCGATCGGGCCGATCTGATCCTTGGTGGGGCTGTATTGCTGGTCTACCTGATGCGCCGGGGCGGTTTTACTGCGCTCCAGGTGAGCGGCCAGGGCCTGCGTGAAGGGTTATTCTACGAACATTTTCTGATCGACGAACATCCCCCGCTCTTTGCCAATATGCGCAGCTTCAGTGTGCGCAATCTGGCGCGACAGTACAACTTCGAGGCGCTGCATGCCGCAAAAGTCGGCCAGCTGGCGCTCTCGCTTTTTGATCAGCTGCGCGAACTGCATGGCTATGGTGATTGGGAACGTGAACTGCTCGGCTATGCCGCCACACTGCACGATATCGGTCTGGCGGTCAGTTATTACGACCATCACAAACATGGGGCCTATCTGATTGCCAATGCAGCCTTGCAGGGGTTCAGCCACCGCGAAATTGTGCTGATCGCGCAGCTCGTACGCTACCACCGCAAGGGTGATGCCGACGCCGGGCCATACGCGGCGATACTGGCGCATGATGATGTCGAGCGTATTGCACGCCTTGCCGCGCTGCTCCGTATTGCCGAATACCTCGAACGGCGCAAGAATCAGGTGGTTCAGGATCTGGTCGTGACACTCGGTAGTCCGGTCGAAATTACTGTTCGCGCCACCGGCGACGCGACGCTGGAGATCTGGGATGCCAACCGGGGTGCATCGCTGTTTCGCAAGGCCTATGGCCGCGAGATATCGATTGCCTAAGAGCGATCTTCACGCAGAACCTCGCGCGAGCGGCCATCTTCTGCCGGGCCGACGAACCCCTGCTGTTCGAGCAGATCGATCAACTGGGCGGCTTTGCTGTAGCCGATACGCAGGCGGCGCTGTAGCAGCGAAGCCGAGGCGCGTTGATGCTGCTGGACGAGTTTGATGGCTTCCGGCAGCAATTCGTCGCGCTCGTCGGCGCTGAGGAATTCGGCCGGCCCTGCTGGTGCTGCCGCGCGCTGCGAAGCCGTTGCGCTCGCCGCTCCGCCGGTGGTTGCCGCTTCGGCAATCGATTCCGGCGGTTTGGCTTTGCGCCAGAACGACACAATGCGCTCAACTTCCGCCTCGGTGACCCATGTTCCCTGTACCCGCATCGGCCGGGCGGCGTCGGCTGCCATATACAGCATGTCGCCGCGCCCCAATAATTGCTCGGCACCGTTCATGTCGAGAATAACTCGTGAATCGATCTGCGACGTGACCGCAAACGCGATCCGCGACGGGAAGTTGGCCTTGATAAGCCCGGTAACCACATCAACCGATGGACGCTGGGTGGCGATAATCAGGTGAATGCCGGTGGCACGCGCCATCTGTGCCAGGCGACAGATCAACGTTTCGACTTCATCGGGTGCCATCATCATCAGATCAGCCAGTTCATCGATAATGATGATGATATACGGTAGCGGCTCGAGATCGGCGCGCTGCCGCGCCGCCATGCGATAACTATCAATATTGCGGAAGCCGTAACGTGCAAAAACCTTATAGCGGCGCTCCATCTCGCGGGTCGCCCATTTGAGCGTTGGCACCACCCGTTCGAGCTCGGTCACGACCGGCGAGAGCATATGCGGCACGTTGTTATAGACGATCAGTTCGACCATCTTGGGATCGACCATAATGAACTTCAGATTATCGGGGGTGTGTTTGAGCAGCAGCGCACAGATGATGGCGTTGATACCGCCACTCTTACCACTGCCGGTGGCACCGGCCATCAGCAGGTGCGGCATGCGCTCGAGGTTGGCGATAATCGGTGCCCCTGATACATCTTTGCCTAGCGGCAGCCGTAGCTTGCCCTTCGACTGATCAAACTCCTCACTCTCGGTGACCTCGCGGAGTGTGACGGTCGAGATCGCTGAGTTAGGGATTTCGATGCCGACGACCGACTTGCCTGGAATCGGTGCTTCGATCCGGATGGAAGATGCAGCAAGAGCAAGCGCCAGATCTTTTTCAAGCGTGGTGATCTTGCTGACTTTCACCCCCACAGCCGGCTGTAGCTCGAACTGCGTGACGGCCGGCCCGGTATTGACACCTACGACTTGTGCTTCTACCTTGAAGCTGGCGAGCGTCTCTTCAATCAGCCGCGCTTTAATACGCCGTTCTTCATCACTGATACTACCCGCAACTGCTTGATCGAGCAGATCATATGTCGGCATCGGCCATGCATGATGCACAGCCGGTACTGCAAAACCGTCGAGCGCCGATTGCACGACTTCGTTGGGCGGTTCGGCTGCCTTTTCGGTCGGCTTGGTGAGCAAATTATCGAGCAGGGCATCCGGTTCCTTGGTAGCCGGGCGTGTTTTTGCTGGTACCTCGGCAGCGGTGGCTTCATCGCTGCGCACCTCAGGGCGGCGGAACAGGCTGGCACGCGTCGGGCGGGCGGCGATCGGGGTCGGCACAATATCGCCGTCTTCGCCGGCTGGCCGGGGTGCCGGCGCGCCGGGCGGCGGCACATAGCGCTGATCGCCGGATGTGGCGCTGCGGGCTGCTGTACCGGTGGTCGCACGTTGCTCATTGGCCGGGGTGGCTGCCCATATGGTTGCCCAGAAGCGGGCGAAACTGTCGCGCAGGCCGGTTGATAGTTCGTGCAGCGTGATATCAAAGGTCAGCATCACCCCTGCCAGCCCGAGAATACAGCAGACGGCAAATCCGGCCGGTCGGCCGATTGCTCGTGTGAGGAGTTCGAGCATGGCAAAACCGATGATCCCGCCGCCTTCGCCGATCCGATCGGCAACATCTTCGCGTGTGCCAAGCGAAAATTCGAGCAGAGTAAGCAGCGACACCAGCACCATGAGCGTACCAAGTATGGTGGCACCGGTCAGCCTGGTATCCGAGCGTCGTTCTTGCCAGAGCAGGGCGCATCCAAGCACGCCAAGCGAAAGGGGAACAATTAGAGCACCCCAGCCGAGCAAGCGCTGGGTGAGTTCGACCCATGGCACGCCAAGCACCCCTGCCGAACCGGTCAGATAGAAGATGATGGTGATTGCGGCAATCGTGATCAGGGCCAGTGCAAAAAGCTCACGCTGATGTTCCGGCCGTAGGGTTGGTGCCACCGGAGCAGCACTCTTCTTGCTGGCCGATCGAGTACGTGGGGTGGTAGCCCGACGCCCTGCCGGATTCTGTTTCGCTCGAGCCATGCCTGCACCACTGCCTGTCTGCTGCCTCACGGGCATGCGGTTCCATTATGGTTAACACTAACATATGTTCGCATGTGATGCAAGGATGAAGTACTGCTAAGACTTCCGTATGGCAACGATCGTGGTATCGGGTTGGGCCGCAATAGCGGCAGCTGCACTGGTGGCCGGGGCGGCAGCCGTAGGGTTGCCGGTGGCAATAAGCAGCATCTGCCCGCTGGCGAGGTGTGACGTGTGGATCGACGGGGCATTATCGCGCCCGAGGATCTGTAGTGGTGCCGCAAGAGGTTCGATCGTCGTACCGACAATCACTGCCGGCAGCCCACCAGTGTTGATGTAATGTACGAGACCATCGCTGAGGTTGATCTCGGCTATCAGGCAGGCCGCCTCCGGAATCATACGACCGCGCTGCATATAGTCACTCAGCCAGCTGTGCAGCCTGGGTAAGGCCTCCGGCAGGCTTGATTCGTGCAGGGCGGCATGGCCCAGCGCGCTATAGAGTAGCGCCACAACCGGTGCATCGGCGCCGGCGGCCGGTGTTGATACAAAACAGACGACCAGCCGATTATCATGCTGCCATACATCATACCAGCTGGTAGCCTGTTCGGTCATACAGCGGGCCGCCAATTCCCAGCCAGCGGGCTGCGGCAGGATCTCCGGTACGATCGTCTGCCGCAGGCGTGCAGCTTGCTGCTGTACGAATTGCCCGATATCACCCCGCCGACTACGGCGCTGGGCCAGGCATGCCTCAACACGAGTACGCAGCAGAATAGGGTGAAATGGTTTGGTGAGATAGTCTTCGGCACCGAGCTCCAGGCAACGTGTCACACTATCGAGGTCGTCGATTGCCGATACGACAATCACAGCAGGTCGTGCGTCGGCGGCAAGTTGCCCGACAGCCTGCAGCACGTCATAGCCGTTGATCTCAGGCATCATCAGGTCGAGCAATACCAGATCAAACGGCTGAGCGTTGATCTGGGCGATTGCATCGCGCCCGCCGGTTGCATGGCTGATGCGATAGCCATGCCGTTTCAGGCGGCGTGCGATCATATCGCGGTTGTGCTCGTTATCATCAACGATCAGAAGCGAGGCCTCGATATCGTGCATGGATACCCCTCGACAGCGTACAACGCGGTACGACACTGCCTTGTATGCATGGTTGCGATCATAGGTATTATACCGCCATACAATTCTGGTGTGGTAAAGATGCGGCACGCAACACGGGGCGAAGATCGACACTGATCGCGATGGATAGGTGTTGGAGTTCGCTGTAATGGATTGTGAAAACAAGAGAGGTCGTCTATAATGATCTGTATCGTGTGTAGGAACTCGCGGATACGCCTTGTGATGTGAAGAAGGTCTGCTTCCGGGCGTGTCAGGTAAGGAGGTCCGGCGTATGGAGATTCAGCACAAGCGGTTGCATCGGGTGGATCTACTCGCTATTCGTGGTCGCCTCGACGCGGCAAACGCCCCTGATCTGAAACAACTGCTCGAAGAACTCTTCGATCAGGGGCGCTATCGGATCGTTCTCGATCTCGAGCATCTGGAATATGTTGCAAGCCCGGGGTTGCGTGTCTTGATCGAAGCGCGCAAGCGTGCCCGTGATCGCAAGCTGAGCGATCTTGAGGGCGGGGACGTGCGAATCGCCAATCTGCCACCGCGTATCAAGGAAGTATTCGATCTGACCGGTTTCACCTCGTTGTTCGAAATCTTCCCCGATCCGGTCGAGGCAGTCGGTTCATACTGAGTCGTATACGTTGGGCATCCTGTTCCTGTAAGTGTACAGGGAGCTGCAGGTCGGCTCCCTGTTGATGTTATGCAGGTGTGTTACGTGCCGGAACCAGACATCGCCATGCAATCGCTCAAGGTCAGCGCAACCCTTTCGTCGCTGGCGCTGATCAGTGATTTTATCAGCAATGCAACCACAAGCGTCGGGCTCGATGAACATGCAGCCTGGCAGGTGCAGCTTGCGGTTGATGAAGCGGCCACCAATATTATTCAGCATGGCTATGATGCCGATAATCCCGGCCAGATCGAACTGACATGGGATGTCGATGGGGTCAATCTGGTGGTTACGCTGCGCGATTTTGGTCGGCGTTTCAACCCCTTTGACGTTCCTCCGCCGGATCTGGTCTCACCGCTCGAAGAACGTCAGCCGGGCGGCCTTGGCCTCTATCTCATGAGCCGCCTGATGGATGATGTGGCCTTCTCGTTTGATGATGTCAATGGTAACCTGCTGACCATGACCAAGCGATTGCGCTTGCTGGCCGGTGCGGTACGTGTTTTTGCGCTCAGCGGGCGGATCGATGCCGTCACGACTGCGGCCGCGCTCGAACCGATCTATGCGGCGGTTGAGGATGGAAACCGCTATGTGTTGATCAACATGGCGGAAGTCTCCTTCCTGAGCAGTAGTGGTCTGCGGGCTTTGCTGTTAGTGCGTAAGCATCTGTTGGCCCGCGACGGTGAGCTTCGACTCTGTTCACTCCAGCCGCAGGTGTATGAAGTCTTTGTGCTGACGGGTTTCACCCAGGTGTTTTCACTCCATGTGTCGCAGGACGATGCACTAGCTGCATTTGGGCAGGGTGCGCGTGAACCGTGAACGCTGGCTGATCCTCTATTCGCTGACGGCCGGTCTACTCGGCTGGGCGCTTTTCACGCTTACATCACCGCTGCAATCCACACCACTGATCCTCGCGCTCTTCATCCTGCTGGCCGTACTGGTCGAGTCGGTCGGTTTTCGTGTCCCCCCTTCCGATCCACATAGCCTGGTTGGAATCGTCATTCTGGTGGCGGCGCTCGCGATCGGCCCGGCCGATGGTGCGCTGGTAGCCGGAGTTTCAGGGCTGATATTTGGCATTCTTCTGCCGTTTATGTATGGCCGCCCAATTTCGTTCTACCTGGTCGTTGCCCGCCCAATACAGCGGAGCGGCGTGCGTGCCGGTGCGGTCTTATTGGCTGCCATGCTGGCTGGTGCGCTTGCCGGCGAGTCGGCGCCGATCTGGCTACAGTTCCTCTGCCTTGCGATCTGCTTCCCGTTGCTGGTACAACTGAGCCGTGTCAGCCGCGAATTCTTGCAGGGCGGTATGAGTGGTGTTGTGACATGGTGGCGTGTAGCATGGTTGCCGGTGACGGCCGCCGAAGTCGCGCCATTACCGTTGGCACTGCTCGGTGCTGCGATCTATACCCGGCTCGGCGCGGCCTACTTCCTGCTTGCTGTGGCTGCCCTGCTCGCCACGAGCCTGATTGTCCGCCAGGCAGCGACGAACCTCAACCGTCAGAATCGGTCGGTTCGTGAGCTTGCGCTGCTGAACGAAGCCAGCCGTGCGATCATTCGTGCCGAGCTCGATGTCACCGCTCTGGCAGATCTCATCTATCGCGAGGCCAGTAAAGTTGTTGATACCGCCTCGTTTCATCTGGGGCTCTTCGAGCCTGCCGGCGATTCGTATACCCTGGTGGTGCGGGTGCAGGATCGCGTGCGCCTACCGCCGCTGACTGTGAATCTGCCTGCCGGCGATGGCATCGTCGGCTGGATGCGGCAGACTGGCCAGGCGTTGCTGGTGGAGGATTTTCTGACCGAAATGGATCAGTTGCCGGCACGGCCGCGCTACCAGAGTGATCGCCCGCCACGTTCCGGCATCTATGTGCCGCTGCTCGATGGCGAAACCATGATCGGTAGCATTTCG
The DNA here is from genome assembly GCA_937859575.1 of uncultured Chloroflexota bacterium. Taxonomy (GTDB): domain Bacteria; phylum Chloroflexota; class Chloroflexia; order Chloroflexales; family Roseiflexaceae; genus CALLZL01. The sequence goes on along the minus strand of CALLZL010000072.1, from coordinate 4,368 downwards.
ATCCAGAGCTATCTGCCGGCTACCTTTGACGCCGACGACATGCGCTTGTTGTCGTTAATCGCCGATCAGGCGGCTGTAGCGATCTCGAAGGCGCGTGTCTTCAATGAAGCCCGCCAGCGTGCGGTGCAACTGCTTGCCATCCAGGAGGTCAGTGAACGAATTACGGCGATCCTGGATCTCGATGATCTGCTCTCGTCGGTTGTGTCGCTGATCCGCGAACGCTTTGGCTACCATCCGGTTCATATCTTTCTGCTCGAAGATGATGAACTCGTTTTTCGCGCCAGTACCGCCGATACGCCCCGAGAGCCGATCGCCGGTGAACGCCGTGGCATCCATGGCGGCGGCGGGATCGTTGGCGCAACGGCAGTTGCGGGGATGTCGATCCTGGTCAATGATGTCAGCTCTGACCCACGCTATATCAGCGATGACCCCAACACGCAATCCGAACTTGCAGTGCCGATCCGGTTCGGCGATCAGTTGATCGGTGTGCTTGATGTGCAGAGCACCGAGGCAGGGCGTTTCCAGCAGAGCGATCTGTTTGTCATGCAGACCCTCGCCGATCAGCTGGCGGTGGCTGTCGAGAGCGCCCGTGCCTTTATGGCCCAGCGCGAAGAGGCATGGACGATCAACGCGCTGTTGCAGGTGGCCGAGAATATTGCGCAGACAACCACGCTCGCCGAACTGGCGGCGACGATTGTGCGTCTGCCGCCATTGTTGCTCGGTTGCGAACGCTGCTATTTCTTCTCGTACCAGCGCCAGGAAGCCATGATAACGCTGCTGGCGGTGTATGGCATCGAGCGCCAGGCCCGTGAATCGTTGCTGTTGCAGCAGATCGAGCTGGCTACAGCACCACTCCTGGCCCAGGCACTCGAACGCGGTGTGCCGGTGGCAGTGCCTGATGCCGGCGGTACCGCCGAGCAATGCCCTGCGTTGCTTGAGCGTTTCGGTGGGCAGGCCATGCTGGCCGTGCCGCTACGAACACGCGGGGCAACCCTGGGCCTGCTCGTGGCCGATTATGATCAGGCACGCCGCCTGTTCACGCCGCGCGAGATGACATTGTTTGTCGGGATCGGTGTGCAACTGGCGAGTGCGTTCGAAACGGCACTCCTTGCGCAAGAGGCGGCCGAAGCGGCTCATCTTGAGCAAGAGCTGCGGGTTGCGCGCGACATCCAGACGGCGCTGTTGCCGGCGTCGGTTCCCCAGATCGACGGTTGGCAGGTGGCCGCCGATTGGCGATCGGCACGGATTGTTGGTGGTGATTTTTATGATTTCTGGTGGCTGCGCAAGATCTATGGGAGTGAAGGTGATGTCGATCTGACCAATGCGCCGCGAGACTGAAAGCCCGTTGCCGCATCAAGCGGCCGAAACCGAACATGCCCTTGGCTTTGTGATCGCCGATGTGAGTGATAAGGGGGTGCCGGCCGCGATGTTCATGGCGCTCTCGCGCAGCCTGGTGCGTGCCAGTGCGCTCGATGGCTCGTCGCCGGCCCCCTCGCTGGTGCGTGCCAATCGCTGGATCACCCGTGATTCTGAGTCGGGTATGTTTGTGACCATTTTTTATGGTATTTTGCATCCCGAAACCGGCACGCTGCGCTTCTGTTGTGCCGGCCATAACCCCCCGCTGTTGTTCCGCGCCCGCAATCGTACCGCCATTGAGCTGAAGAGTGCCGGTATCGCTCTTGGTGTGCTCGAAGAGGTTACCCTCAGCGAAGATGAGGTTGTGATTGAACCCGACGACATTCTCTTCTGTTATACCGATGGCGTGACCGAGGCGCTCAATCCGGCAGGCGAGGCATTCGGTATCGAGCGGTTGGTCGCCCTGATCGATGAGCAACGTACAGCGACGGCTGCGGAGATTAGTGCTGCTCTAACAAGCACGCTGCAGAACTTCTGTGATGGGCCGATCTTCGATGATGTGACGCTGGTAGTTATCAAGCGGGTGGCTCAAGGCGAATCAATGGCATAAAGCGGCGATAGGGTACCGCGATATTGGCAAAATCCTGCCCCGTGATGGTTGCTCCGGCGTTGAGTGTTACAGGTAGCCCGCCACGATTTTGCAGAATGTACCCGGATACCGGAATCTGGCGTACCAGTTTGCTGCCGGCGCTCTGGTTGCTGAAGCGGTAACGCCCCTCACCGTCGCTCATCACCCATGGTTCGTTACTGTCGAGAATTCCATTGGTATTCAGGTCGAGATAGAGCATCACACCAGCGATTCCCGATTCACCGGCATCACGTATGCCGTTGCGATTATGATCCTCATACACCCGGCCGTAGATCGCATTGGTACGAATCAGACCATAGGCGGCAGTTTCTACTGATTCGGCTGTGTCGCTGATCACCACGGTGCGTTGCAGTGGTGTGGTCGCATTCCAGCCACTCGCCAGGGCGAGCCGAAGTTGATAGGTGGTGGCTTCCAGGCGGTTGAACCAGAAATGCCCATCGGCCACACTGAGTTTTAGTGGCTCGCGCAGGGCAAATGTCAGGCTCCAGGCATCGAGCGTGCCGGTATCTAAGGCCCAGGTATCGGCAATGCGCAGGTTCCATGTGCCGTTGAAGATCTGCTCATTGAAGCTGGCCAGGGGTGTTTCCGGTCGGTGGGGCCCACTGAACGGCGGGCTGCCCTGCGCAATCGAGATGCTCGCTGTATCATCAAAGATGGTTCCCCTGTAGGCACCGGCTTCACCACGATTGTTTGCCAGCTGGACGGTGGTTCCAAATGGGCTGCTCAGCGCGATCACCAGATCGCCGGCATATGTGTGGCTGGCGGTCAGCGAGGTTGTAACAGCAGCGATCTGCCAGGGAATATCGCTAATGGTGATTGGAACGCTAATACCCGTCTGGTTGTTGTCGGGAATACTGCGCGGCAGGCCGGTGGCGTTGTAGGTACGTGTAATCTGGCTGATACTGCCGTTATTATTCAGGTCGAGAAAAACGGTCTGATCGGCTAACATCGGCTCATCGGCGTCGCGCAGGCCATTGCCGTTCCAATCCTCGAACACACGCCCACTGAGCGGGTAGCTGACGCGAAACGCATGGATGAAATCATCACCGCCGGTTCCATCGCCGTTGCCGTCGAGCGGCTGGCCGAATGGATCGCGCAGGCCGCCGCTGAAGGCAGTAAAGCGGTAATCGCCGGGTGGGAGCGCACCGGCAAAGCGGAAGTCGAGCCAGTTGGTGCCGATGCGGTGTGGGCGGCCATTGTTAATCGTCAGCGGAATGATCCGGTCATCGCTGGTGCCGAAAATCTGATCGTCACCGGCTCGCCGCAACTCAAAGTTTGCCGGCGTGACGGTACTGCTATCGAGTGTATGGCGGAGCCGCAGCGTGAAGGTTGTGATTTCGTCGCGCAAGGTGCCGCCGGCGGCCGGCAACCCTTCGAGTGCGCCAAGCCGTGGTGGTGGCAGGGTTGTGCTGAGTGCGCGATATGCATTGACACGCCCACTGCCAAGCAGGCCGGCAAACCCTGGATTCTGCGTATCGATCGGGTCTGCAGTACCGAGGATCTGAGCTGCGACCTGCTCACGTGTCCAGCCGGGGCGGTACGACCAGAGCAGCGCCGCAACGCCGGCCGCCGCCGGAGCAGCCATGCTGGTGCCGCTCGAAAGTGCATACTGATCGCTTGGGACGGTCGAGAGGATATTGGTGCCGGGTGCGGCGAGATCAATGCCAACACCATAGTTGCTGCTGGTATTGCGTTGATCGAATTGATTGGTATTGGCGACGAACAGCATCTGTTCGAACACCTGACGCGGTGGGTTCGCCTGGTTGTTATTCCCGGCCGAATTGAATATCAGTACCCCCCGGGCATACAGATGTTCGAGTGCTGCGATCACGATCGGGTCGTCAACAAAGCCATCGACGTTATAGCTGATGTTCAGGATCCTGGCACCGCTGCCGGCAACATAGTTGAGTGCATTGGCGACCAGCGTTGATGGCCAGGGCTGCCCCGTGGCGAAAAAGCGTACCGGCAGGATACGCCCGCCTCCTGGCCCACCGGCGATCCCTGCGATACCGGTTGTGTTATTGGTACGTGCGGCGGCAATGCCGGCCACATGGGTGCCGTGGTCGTCGCCGAATATCGGGTTTGGCAGATTATCATTACCAATAAAATCCCAGCCACTGACATCATCGATCAGGCCATTCCCGTCGTCGTCCACTCCATTGCCCGCGATTTCAGCCGGATTCACCCACAACCCTGCCGCCAGATCGGCGTGGTTCATCTGCATGCCGTCATCGACGATCGCAATCGTTACTGGTGGTGTACCGGCCGGAATGAGATCCCAGGCCTGATCGGCCTGTATGAGCGGCAGGGCATACTGTTCGTTATAGCGGGGATCATTGGGGGTAAATTCGCGCGGATCACCC
>CALLZL010000071.1 GCA_937859575.1 uncultured Chloroflexota bacterium | reverse complement strand
AAAGTAGATCGGCCAGATGCCGTCGGCCGCGGCGTACACAGCAGCGCGATTGCCGAATGTCATGATATCTGCGGCTTGGCGTGGTTCGAATACGGCCACGTCGGGATTGCCTGAGCCATGCAAGACAACCGGCTTGTGATCGGTAAGATAGCAGAGAAATTGCCAGCGAGGAACGGGCAGAGAATAGGGCAGTTCATGTCCGTGTGCGCCAGATGTCATCTGTGCCCACAATGAGTCAAATGCGGCGATTGTCGCCGTATCGAGATCGAGTGGTGGCCGTGGCAGATAGTAGCGCGGTAATTGTATCTGTGGGTTCATGTTGCTTCTCTGTACTTCAATGCTCGTCGGGGAGAAGTGAAATGCGAGGATGGATATATCCGATTGTATGACGCTTGTCCTCGTAGCTTAATCGGTCTACGGGTTATACGGCCGGCCAAGCAGGCGCTTGATCTGTGCCATCATGCGGCGGCGGGCGGCGTAGATGCGGCGATCGAGCGCCTCGCGGGGCGGCAGGAGTGCCAGCAGCCTGCGCGCCGGCACGGCGAAGCCGGAATGACGCAGCTGCAAGAGGAAGCGCATCGGCGCGAGATGACGCAGCCGAGTTTCGAGTTGGTAGTGCTCGATTGCAAGGGTGGCAACCGCCATCGCAACCCCGCGATCCACGGCCGGGCGGGGTGCCGTGCGCGCCAGTTTGCCGGCGTGGTCGAGCTGCTGCTGCACCCGTTCGATCATCTGTGGCAGGGTGAAATGCGCCTCGATGCGTGCCCGCGCCGCCGCCCCCAGCGCACGGCGGCGTTCTGGATCTGCCAGCAACGCATCAATTGCAGCAACATAGGCATCGACCCCGCCGGCTTCCACGGCGATCAACACGCCACATTCGGGCGTCAGCAGCTCACGCTGGCCACCGACATCCGACACGACGGCGGGCACACCGGCGGCCATGGCTTCGTAGAGGGTCAGCGAGATCCCTTCGTAGGCCGATGGGAGCAGCAGCAGATCGGCAGCGGCAAGCAGTTCGCGTACCCGGCTGTTCGGCAATGCACCCGGTAGCTGCATGGCGCGCCCCATGCGATGGCGGGCGGCAAACATTCTGAGCCACGGCATATCTTCGCCGTCGCCGGCCAGGATGGCGGAAAAACGAGCACCGCGCTCGCGCAAGCGCAGCAACACCTCGGCCACCAGTTGCGGCCGTTTCTGAGCAGTAAAGCGCCCGGCAAACAGAATGAGCGGCTCGTCGTCGGGCAGGCCGAGTTCGCCACGTACCCGGGCACGGAGCGCGGCATCCGGGGCGCGCAGATCGGCATCGACATTGATGGTACACACCTCGACACGTGCCGGATCGGCGCCACGCGCAATCATCCACTGCCGCAGATGTTCGGATGCCACCAGGTGCAGGTCGATCAGCGCCGTATGTTCGAGGCCGACACGCGGCAGGCCGCCGCTGCGCTGCGGCTGCTCGATATGGTTGTAATCGACCACCGGTACATCCGGGCAGTAGGCGCGCAGGAAGGGCAGCAACTGGTAGGCCGGGATGCTATGCGAGATCCAGATGGTTGTGATGGCACGTGAACCAACCAGGTAACACAGAAAGCGTGGAAATTCGGCCGGTGGCAAGAGCGCCGGTAGATCAAAAACATCCGGGGTGAGTGCCAGCAACCGATCCATCCATGTCTGCTCGATCGCCCGCGTCAGGCAGACGGTCACACGGTCGCCACGGGCAACCAGCCCGGCCACCAGATCGAGGGCGAACTGTTCGGCACCACCCATGCGGATCCAGGGTAGCAGCATCAAGATCCGCCGCCGGCCGATCGGTACAAGCCGGTTGGCGAAGGGGATCTCATCGTTGATCAGGGCGTGGGTTTCGAGGAACGAGCTGCCATTGGCGAGGCGTGGCAGGCCATCGCGGAAGAGTGCCGGATAGGCGGCACGCATCTCGGCGCGAAACTCGGCAAGTGCAGCCGGCCGCTCGCGGAATGACCACTGGTAGTGCTGATAGGTCTCGGGTGCTTTGCGCCGGATCCAGATCAAGTATTCGTGTACATCGTGGCCCCAGTAACCGTGGGCGGCGGCGCGCAACCAGAACTCATAATCTTCGAGGCCGCCGCGTCGTGCTTCATTAAAGCCGCCCACTGCGGTAAAGACACCACGCCGCACCAGCGAATTGGCCGTCACCATATTGTCGTGCAGAAAAGCAACACGGGTATCGAAACCACGCGGCCATGCGATCTCCTCATGGCCGAACACACGTGTCCATCCGGCGACAAAACTACTTGCAGGGCGGGCAATCAGGCTCCAGACGAGCTTTTCGAGTGCGGTAGAGGCGAGGAGATCGTCGCTATCGAGGAAGAAGATCAACTCGCTGCGGGCGACGGCCGCACCAGCATTGCGTGCAGCCGAAAGGCCTGCATTGGGCTGATCGATCACCCGAATGCGTGCATCGGCACTCCGTAGCGGCAACAACACCCGCAGTGCGGCCGGATCGTCGGAGCCGTCGTTGACGATAATCCATTCCCATTGCTGCAACGACTGACGCAACAGCGAGGTGACGGTTTCGAGGAAGACCACACCCGTATTGTAGTAGGGCGTGACGATACTCACGACCGGTGGTGCGGCCGCATCGGCAGGGTGGTAGCCGTAACACGGCTGATCCGGGCTGAGGGGATGCATAGTGTGCAGCTGTTTCATAGTGATGGATCGCAGCACAGCGAACCGGGTATAGCGAAGGGCTACCGCTTTGTGCTGCGCATTAGCCGGCTATCCTGTCTGCTCTCGCTTAACGAAAAGACTCGACCGTCAATTTGAGCCCTTCGGCGAAGGGCACCACCGGTGCAAAGCCGAGCGTCGCGTGAATGCTGCTGATGGCCGCCTGCGAGTGTTTTACATCGCCTGCGCGAGCCGCTTCGTGCAGCGGCGTGATCGTGCTGCCGAGCAGCGTATTGAGCTGCGCGACAAGATCGAGCAGGGTGATCCGTTCGCCGCCGGCGACATTGAACGTACCCGAGATATGCGGTGCTGCCTCGGCGGCAAGCAGATTGGCAGCCACGACATTGGCGACATAGGTGAAATCACGCGATTGCAGGCCATCCCCATAGATCATGGGTGATGCACCACGCAGCATGCTCGTGATAAAACGTGGAATAACGGCGGCGTAGTCGGAATGCGGATCCTGGCGCGGCCCAAAGACATTAAAGTAGCGCAGGGCGATCGCCGGCAGACCATAGATCGAGCTAAAAACCATGCAGTAGCGTTCGCCGGCCAGTTTCGAGACCGCATATGGCGAAAGCGGATCGGTCGGCATCGTCTCGATCTTCGGCAGCGTCGGTGTATCGCCATACACCGATGAAGAAGAGGCGAACACAAGCCGCTTCACACCGGCATCGCGAGCAGCAAGCAGCAGGTTGAGTGTACCGGTTACATTCACCTCGTTGGTCGTTTGCGGGTCACGCACCGAGCGTTGTACCGATGGAACAGCTGCATGATGCAGGATGACATCGACACCGGCAACCGCGCGGGCAACTGCGGACGTATCGCGCAGATCCCCTTCGATCAACTCGATATCGGCGGCCCAACGGGCAATGCGCCCATGATCCCCCGAGAAGAAATTGTCGAGCACACGCACACGCTTGCCGCGTACCAGCAGGGCTTCGACAAGATGCGAACCAATGAAACCGGCTCCGCCAGTTACGAGAAACAAACCCATAGCTCCAGTTCTTTCCGCCGCACTACGGCGATGGTCTCAGGCGATAAACCCGCGCTGCCGGATCAGATCGATGATCAGCATGGCATTGGCATGCGGTTGGTTGGCCACCGTATCGAGCGTTACTTCGGCATGTTGCGGTGGCTCGTATGGATCATCAATGCCGGTAAACCCCTTGATCTCGCCCCGGCGCGCCTGGGCATACATGCCCTTGACATCGCGCTGTTCACAGATCTCGATCGGGGTATCGACGAACACCTCGACAAAGCGCTCGCTGCCGACCATGGCCCGCACATCATTACGGGTCGCACGATACGGGCTGACGGCGGCGCAGATCGCGACACCGCCATGGCGTACGATTTCGGCGGCGACGAACCCGATGCGGCGCACATTGGTGTCGCGATCTTCTTTGCTGAAGCCCAGCCCTTTCGAGAGGTTGGTTCGTACCGTGTCGCCGTCGAGCAGTGTGATCTGGCGGCCATGCTGTAACAGCAGGATCGTCAGTATTTCGGCGATTGTCGATTTGCCGGCACCACTCAACCCGGTAAACCAGATGCAAACCCCCTGCTGCCGGCGCGGCCGGTAGGTTTCGGCCAGGATCCGGGCGACTTCGGGGCGGGTAAACCATGCGGGCAGCGGTACGCCGGCATCAAGAAACTCTTCGCGCACCTGGGTGCCGGTGAGGGCAAAAGTGCGGCTGGTAGCCGGCACACGCGTCGCCTCTTCGTAGCGTGCTTCGTCGGCCAGATACACCATTTCATCGAAGGTGAGTACACCGACACCGAGTTCGTCGGCGTGGCGGCGCGCCAGTTCTTGCGCATCGAGTGCGCCGTAGAACGGCCGGCCGGTCGAGTCCTTGCCGGGCCCGGCATGGTCGCGGCCGATGATCAAATGGCTGGCACCGAAGTTGCGCCGGATCAGCATATGCCAGAGCGCCTCGCGGGGGCCGGCCATGCGCATGGCCAGTGGCAGCAAGGCCAGCAAGACACGCCCCGGCTCGTAGTAGTTGTGGGTCAGCGCCAGGTAGCTGCGAACCCGCGTATAGTGATCGACATCGCCAGGCTTCGTCATGCCGACCACCGGATGCAGCAGCAGCGTACCGTCGATCTGTGCAATCGCCCGTTGCGTCAGCTCTTCGTGGGCCCGATGCAACGGGTTGCGTGTCTGGAAGGCGACAACCGCGCCGCGCCCGTATTCGGCGAGCCTGGCGCGTGTCTGGGCGGGGGTGAGCCGCAGTTCTTGAAAGTCGTAGTGCAGCGGCAGTTGCAGGATCTCGAGTTTCCCCGACAGGTTGTATGGCCCCCAGCGGTGCATTTCGCTTACCAGTGGATGGCGCAGATCGGTGGTACCGAAGACATGCGCGGCGACATGATCACGATCCCACTGATAGGCTTCCTCGACATGCAGGATCGCCAGCAGTTCGTTGCGGCTGTTGCGCAGTGCAATCTGCCGGTCGAGCCGGGCAGCACCCGCTTCCACCGGCAGCGTAATCGGGATCGGGAACAGCTGGCCGTTTGCCAGGCGCATGGTTTCGATCACACTGCCGAAATCGTCGGCACCAAGGAAGCGATCAAGCGGCGAAAAGGCGCCGGTTGCAAGCAGTTCGAGATCACAGACCGCCCGTTCGGAGATCTGCAGCGACGGTAGCGTATTGGCGTAGGCGCGTCGTTCGGCCAGGGCAGCGGCAGGCACCAGGAGATCGATCAGTTGGCCGCCGACCGGGGAGACAAGCAGGTTCTTCATGCTTACACAAGCTCACGTTCAGATTCGATCACAGCGCGGATGATTGCGTCGAGATCGAGGGTTGGTTGAAAATTGATCAGGGCCCGGATCTTCGCGATACTCGGCACACGCTGCCGCATATCCTCGAACCCCGGGCCATAGGCATGGTCATACGGTATGAAAATAACATCCGATGCACTGCCGGTGAGCGCCACAATTCGGCGCGCCAGCGCTTCGATCGTCACCTCTTGCGGATTGCCGATATTGTAGATCTGGCCGATCGCCTGCGGCTCGGCCAGCAGGCCGCAGAGCGCGGCGACCGTATCGCCGACATAGGTAAAGCAGCGTGTCTGTTGCCCATCGCCATAGACACGTAACGGTGCGCCACGCAATGCGGCGCGCACAAAGCGTGGGATGACCATACCATAACGGCCGGTCTGCCGTGGGCCGACCGTATTGAAGAGCCGGGCAACAATCACCGGCAGGTCGCGTTCGCGATAATAGGCAATCGCGAGGAATTCGTCGAGCAGTTTCGAACAGGCATAACTCCAGCGGCCAACCTGCGACGAACCAAGCACCAGGTCGTCGTCTTCGTGGAATGGGATGCGTGTGCTCTTGCCATAGACCTCGGAAGTGCTGGCGAGCAGCACCAGTTTGCCCTTCTTGGCAGCCCAGCGCAACACAGCTTCGGTACCCGCGACATTGGTTTCGATCGTACGTACCGGGCTCTGCACGATCAACTGCACCCCGACGGCGGCGGCGAGATGAACAACCCGATCGGCTTCGTCGATCAATTCGGCGAGGATCGCTTCGTTTGTGATCGTATCGAGCACATAGCTGAAGCGCGGATGTTCTTTCAGATGGCGAATATTCGCCATTGCCCCGGTCGAGAGGTCGTCGATGACGCTGACGCTATCACCACGCGCCAGCAGCGCTTCGGCGAGGTGTGAGCCGATAAATCCGGCACCACCGGTAATCAGTGTGCTGGGCATGTCAGGTCTCCTGACGGTAGAGCCGCCGTAGTAGCCAGTAGCGCACGCGCAGCACCGCGGGGATGATCTGTGGGAAACGATCGGCCGTAGCACGATAGAGCGGGCGCAGCATGCGCCGCCCACGGCGCAACAGTTGTTCGGTAGGCGTGCCGCCGTTTGCAGGATCGGCGGCGAGCAGGCGGCGGGCAGTATGCTCTTCGTGGGCGAGATCGATGGCGGCGGCGCGACTGGCGGCGGCCAGGCCGGGATCCGGTACTGGGCGCGGATCAACCATGCGGCGGCGGCGTGCCTCCACCAGCAGTTCGTACATTCGATCACCCATCTGATCAAGGCGGAAATGCGTCACGATCCGTTCTCGTCCGGCCTGCCCCATGGCGCGCCGCCGTACCGGATCGGCAAGCAATTCGGTGAGGGCCCGCCGGTAGGCGGCTTCTTCGCCTGGGCCGTGCTGCACCAGAATACCACACTCAGGAGTCACGAGTTCGCGTTGGCCGCCAACATCGGCCGAGACGACCGGCAAACCCATGGCGAGTGCTTCGAAGAGTACCAGAGCGATACCTTCACCACGCGACGGCAGGATGAGCAGATCGGCGGCGGCGAACAACTCGCGAACATGGCGGCTGGTGGTCGAACCAAGCAGCCGTAATGAGCGCAAACGTTGACGGCGAACGAAGGTTTCGAGCCAGGCTCGTTCGGGCCCATCGCCGACCACCAGGCAGACGAAACGGTGATGCTGGTGTTCGAGGTAGGCCATCAGGCGCGCCAGCAAACGCGGCTGTTTGATGACTACCAGCCGGCCGATCGAGAGGATGATCGGTGTTGCATCGGTGATACCAAGCGCCGCACGCAGCGCCGGCCGATCATAGTGTGCCGGATCCCATTTTTGTGGATCGATATTGGTCGTACACACATGCACGAGCTGTGGGGTGCCGCCACGTTCGAGTAACCAGTTGCGCAGGCTTTCCGACGATGTGATCGAGAGATCCAGCCAGTGGGCTTGCTCAAGCGACATACGGGGGTAACCGCCATTGCGCCAGTGGGCATCGACTGCATGCAGATAATCGATAAAGGTGATCGCGGGGCAATGGTGGCGCAGGAAGGCAAGCGCACGATAGCCGAATTCGCTATTGGCGATCAGCACCGTATCAATGCGCCGTGATCGGATGATCTCGACGACAAATTGCGGCTGTTCGGCTACCGGCACCAGTTGCGGCATAAGAATGAGCTCGGTTACCCTGGCGCGATACTCGTCGGCAAGGCGATACTCAGCCGGCAGTGTGGCGAGTACATACACTTCGGCGGCAAAACGACCGACAAGCTGGGTTGCGAGATCAATATTCACCTTGTCGGCACCACCGATGTCGAGCGCCGGCACAAGCATGAGCATGCGGGTCGATGGTTCGCTCATGGAAACGCGGGGTGCTGCAGGTAGTCCTTCAGGCTCGGCGCATGTCGGTCGCGGTTCGAGAGTTGCGGCTCGCGTACCGGCCACTCGATCGCCAGATCGGGATCATCCCAGCGGATGTTTCCCTCGGCCGAAGGGGTATAGTAGCCCGAACAGCGGTACTGCACCTCGGCAAACTGCGAGAGAGTCAGAAAGGCATGGCCAAAACCGACCGGCACCAGCAGCTGACGCATATTTTCGGCAGAAAGTTCGACAGCCACCCAGCGCCCGAATGTCGGCGAGCTGACGCGCAGATCGACCGCGACATCAAGGATCGCACCGGCGGTACAGCGCACCAGTTTATCCATCGGTGCGCTTGTATCCTGGTAATGAATGCCGCGCAAGACACCGGCCGCTGAGCGCGAGTGGTTATCTTGCACGAATTCGCAATCAATGCCATGTTCAACATAGCGCCGGCGATGGTAGCTCTCAATAAAAAAGCCACGCTCATCGCGAAAGTAGTCGGTTTCGATGAGCAGAACACCCGAAAGATCGGTTTCAATAACGCGTATACCCATGCTGTTCCTCGGGTTACTGGAGCTGGATTCAACACCCGGATATTCTACCATAGTGACGCGGGGCTTCTTGCGGCCGGATTGTGCATTGTGGGTCTTCGCAGCCGCGTTTGCCGCATTACCGACCCGAACGCCGTTGCAGCCATTCGCGCAGCGGGGTCAACCAGGTGAAGCCATGCGCTTTGCCCCAGCGGTAGCCGGCGGCAGCGATGCCGCGTATGGTATTGCGGATACGCCAGGCCAGCGCACGGGGCGCATGACGCCAGGCACCGGGGCGTAACTGCACCCGTTCGCGTTCGGCCCACAACACATCGAGTGCGGCCTCGATGCGCATGGCCTCGAAAGCCTGGGCGGCATGCTCAGCACCCATGCCGATACTGACCGGCAGGCGTGGCGCATGTTCACGCAGGGCATGCGCCCGGCGATAGAGCGCTGCCATGCGTGGGCCGAAAGCGCTGAGCGGAAAGTGCTGCACCACCCGTGCACGTGCCGCCTGCTGCATGATCCGCCGCTGCTGTGGATCAGCGAGCAACTGCTGGAGCGTGTCGATGTAGGCGTCAAGTTCGCTGGCGCTATGCGGCACCAGCACGCCGACATCGGCGCTGATCAGCTCGGCCTGGCCGCCAACCCGCGCACTGATCGGGATAACCTCCATCGCCATGGCTTCAAAGACGGCAACCGAGATCCCTTCGACCTGCGACGGCAGCAGCAATACATCGGCTGCTGAGAGGTACCCGTGCATCGCGGTATCGTCGACTCGCCCGAGGATGTCGAGGCAAGGCTCGATCTGCAGGGCGCGCACCAGCTGCTGCAATTCGCCGCGCAGCGGCCCATCGCCGATCACCAGGCAGCGGAAGCGCCCCGGCGATCGGCGCTGTAGGCCGGCGATGATATGCGCCAGCAGAGCCGGGCGTTTTTCGTGCGAAAGGCGACCGACAAATACCAGCAGCAGATCCTCGGCATGCAGGCCGAGGCGTGTGCGTACCTCGGCCGCCGCCACGGGATCGGGTTGCCAATATTCGACATCGACATTGGTATAGGCTATCTCGATACGTGCCGGATCGGCGCCTCGTGCAACCATCCAGTCGCGTACAAAGCCGGAACTGGTAATATTCAGGTCGAGGAGTTCCTGATAGGCGACACCACAGCGCGGGTAGCCGCCATTACGCCATGTGTCGTCGATCGAATGGCAGTAATCGACAAATACGGCATGCGGGCAGGCGGCACGCAGAAATGGCAGGATCTGGTAGCCGAGATAACTATTCGAAATCATGACGGTCTCGATCCGGCGCGAATTGATCAGATACGCCAGAAAACGGGGCGTGTCGTGCAGCCGCACAAAGCGATCGAGGACGAAAATATCACTGGTGTATTCGGCAAACGTTTCGAACCAGCCATGTTGTGCACCGGCCAGTGTGGTCGCCAGTGTTACCTCATATCCATCGGCCGTCAGTTGCCGGATGAGATCGAGGTTAACCCTTTCGGCACCACCGACAATCAGCCAGGGCATGATGATCAGCAGGCGTTGCCGCGCCGGATGCGGCTGCAGTGGGTTGTCGAACGGTGCACCGGTCGGCACGACCTCATACGGGCCGGGTTCGCCGAGGCGCGTTGCAGGGATCGCCACCGATTCGGCAGTCGCGCCGCCAAGCAGCACTTCAGGAATGCAGTAGGCCGTTTCGCCGCGGGTTGCCAGCCGCCGCCAGAGTGTGGCGGCATCGCGGTTCTCGCCCAGGCCACCGGCTGCCAGAAAGACGCCACGGCGTATGAGGAATGGTGCCGCACCACCACTACTCACCCCCGAGGCACCACCACGTGTCGGGGTATCGGCCGGTATCTGCGCATGGCAGATACCAATCGCCGGATGCGTGGCGAGCACCCAGGCCGCCTTTTCGAGAAAAGTCGGCACAAGCCGACTACCGGGCGGAAGTAGTGCCACAAAGGGGGCTGCCGACGCAGCGACGGTCTGATCGATTGCTTCGATAGTCATCTCCGCCGTCAGGCGTGGTTCTTGCGGCAGCGGCGCCGTGCCGCCATGCAACCAGCACCATGCCTGCAACGATTGCTGCTGCAGATCGGCGGTGAGTTCGGTATCACCTGCGGCCTCATTCGTTACCACACACACCATCGGTGCCGGCGGCCCATGTGCCGGCTGATAGTGGTAGTGCTGGCGTACCGGCTCGTTCATGGGTGCATGGCTCCGAGGAGATCGGCCAGGCTGGTATCGAGACTCAGAGCCGGCCGCCAGCCGGTTGCCGCTGTGAGCCGGGCGGCATCACCAACCTGCACCAGAATATCGCCGGGCGCCGGGGCACCACCGGTCGTCTCGATTGTTGCCGCAACCCCGGCAATAGCCAGCAGGCGCTCGGCAAGCATGCCGATCGGGGTCGCTACCCCCGAGCAGATGTTATACACCTCGCCGGGGGTGCCGTGGCCGGCAAGCGCCCAGAGCGCCCGGGTCGTATCGCGGATATCGGTGAAATCACGGCTGGTCGCACGATGGCGCATACGCACCACCGGCGGTTCAAGGCCGGCCGCGATCCGGATCACCTGACGCGCCAGCATACTGATCAGCCAGCCCGCCGGTTGACCGGGGCCGCTCTGGGTTGAGGGCCCGGCCCCCATGGTCGCCCTACCCAACTCGGCGACATACCGCGTGGCGAGCAGCTCCTGGGTTGCTTTACTCACGCCATACATGGTTGTCGGGCGCAGGGGTTGAAGCTCGGCAATCGGCATATCGGCTGCGGCAACATGGCCATACACCGCCGAAGAACTGACAATCACAATGCGGGCATCGCGGGCGTACAGGCGTGCCGCCTCAAGCAGATTATAGGTTGTGAGCGCATTAACCGTCAGCCAGGCTTCGTCGCTATTGCCCGGTACACTGGCAGGAGTCTGTGCGGCGAGGTGGAAGATATACTCCGGGGCGGCCTGCTGCACGGCCGCAGCGGTTGCATGTGCATCGGCCAGATCGACCGCCAGTGGTAGCGTATCGGTCGGGGCATCGCCGCGCCGACTCAGGCCATACACCATTGCCCCATTGGCACATGCTTCACGGGCCAGAAAGTGGCCACCAAACCCGCTACTGCCGGTAATCAAGACACGCAGTGTCATCGTTAGCCCTGAGCTTCCTGCTCCCAGGGAAGGAAGCGGGCGCGATTCTGTTCAAAATCCTCAACTGCCTGCTGGTAATCATCGATCCGGCCGATATCGAGCCAGTACCCTTCACAGCGATAGCAGCGCACGGTTTCGCCCTGCGCCATCATGGCTCGCATGAGATCCGGCAGATCAAGCCGTTCGCCCCGAGGAATATAGCTGCGGGCGCGTGGATCGAAGACATAGATCCCCATACTGACGAAATAGTGGTGGGTCGGCTTCTCGATGTAGGCGGCCAGGTTAGCCTGATCATCAAATTCAAGTACGCCGAGATCGATCTTGACATTGCGCTCGAACGTCGTGATCGTTGCCACCGAGCCGCCGGTATGATGAAAGCGCATCAGATCACCGAAATCAAGCGTCGTCAGCACATCACCGTTCATCACCAGAAATGGCTCATCGAGGTTCTCGATCAGCGCAATCGGGCCGGCCGTACCGAGCGGCCGGTCTTCGTGCGAATAGGTAATCGACACGCCAAAGCGCGATCCATCGCCGAAATAGGCCATCAGCAGTTCGGAAAGATAGCCGACGGCCAGTGTGATCTCGCTGAACCCATAGTGGCGCAACTGGCTGATCACAATATCGAGGATCGGTTTGTCGCCGACCGGCATCAACGGTTTGGGCAAGATCGTCGTATACGGCGCGAGGCGTGTCCC
>CALLZL010000070.1 GCA_937859575.1 uncultured Chloroflexota bacterium | reverse complement strand
ACTAGCGATCCACTACAGTCAGGAGGCACGCATGTATGCGCTGCTAACACTGCTAGTGACGCTCGCAATGCTGGCGCTTGAGTTCCGGCGGCGCGGCATAGCCGGCTGGCGCCCATTGTATGTAGCGGCCATACTCGCTGCTCTGCTGACACACTATTTCGCAGCAGTCTATATAGCGGCGGCATTCCTGGCCGGGGCGTTTGTTCTGCCGGCGGCCGGTGATCGGCGGCGGGTGCTGGCCGGCTGGCTGGCGCTGCATGCCATCTGTGCCCTGGTGTATCTCCCATTGCTCTTGCTGAGCCGCAATCGGCTGGCTGGCTGGACGGCCACCAGCGCCCTGGTCCCGCCGCTCCAGCTACCGGTTGATATCCTGCTGCATTTCAGTCGTGGCCTGTACCCACCGCCCGGCTCGGCCGGCTGGCTTGTGCTGGTCGGGGTATTCGTGCTGGCCGGGGTCTTCTTCGGCCTGCGCAGCCCGGCACGGCGGCCATTGCTGGTTGTCGTGATCTGGCTGCTGCTACCAACCATCGCCATGATCATCCTGTCGCTGCGCCAGCCATACTACCAGCCACGCTTCGTACTCCCGGCGCTGCCGGCCTTTGTACTGCTGCTGTCACTCGGGATCCGGTATCTGGCAGCGCGTTTGCCACTTGCCGCACCGCGCCGAGAGCAGGCCGCTGCGCTGGCCGGCCTGCTCGTGCTACCGGCCTTGAACGCCGAACCACTCTGGCGTGAATGGACCGACCGCAGCATCTGGCGTGATGACTATCGCGGCGTAGCGCAGGCGATTGACAGCATGGCCAGCGATACCGATGCCATCATCCTGGTGGCACCCGGCCAGACGGAGATCCTCGACTATTATGTGCAGCGCGAGTTGCCACGCTACCCATTACCACGCATGCGACCGATCGACATCGACGCCACTATCACAGATCTGGTGCAGATCAGCTCGCTCCACCGGCGGCTCTATGGCGTCTATTATGTTCCATATGAAGCCGATCCGAGCGGCGAGATCCAGGGATGGCTGCAAGAGCACACCTTTACCGCACATCACCGCTGGTATGGTGGTGTCGAACTGGTGATCTATGAGCTTGCCAGGCCCGAGGTAGAACCGCTGGTGATCGACGCCCTTTTTGCGGCGACCATACGGCTGCAGCATGCCCTTGTTGCACCGACCGAGATGACTGCCGGTGAGGCGATACGCATCGAGACCGAGTGGCATACCGAATCAGCCATCGGCCGGCCACTCATGATGTTTGTGCATCTGCTCGATGCGCATGGGCAGATCATGAGTCAGTTCGACGGCCCACCATCGCGCCATGATACCGGCACCTGGCAGCCGGGCGAGGTGCGGCATGGGCGTATGGCACTGCTGATACCAGCCGAAACCCCCGCCGGTAGCTACGAACTGATCATCGGGCTGTACGACCCCGCCAATGGTGAGCGGCTCCGGCTAGCCGACGGGCGCGATTCGATCAGCCTTGGGCGCGTACATGTGCAGCCATAACGCCGCACATGCGGCAGAAACGATACGAACCCGGTATGAATTATCGGCATGTGCAACCATATATCAGAGAAATAGCATCTAAAAAACACAGTATAATACTCACGCACCGCGCCGGAGTGGCGGAATGGCAGACGCTACGGTCTTAAAAACCGTTGGGGGCAACCCCGTACGGGTTCGAATCCCGTCTCCGGCACCAGCAGTGGGATGCGGTAAAACGCCCCGCCGATGATCTGAACAATCATCGGCGGGGTCGTTGTTTGTAGCCTAACTGTAGCCAAAGTGTGCGAAGCTGATCCTGGGCGTGTCAGCTAGCGCCGGTAGTGTAAAGCGTTTTTGCTGTCAGTGATAGGGGCATCTTACTGAGGCCGGTCTACATCCCACCGCTTCAGCTGCGCAAATTCGTCAGATCGTTTCGTCATTGGTGACGAAATTGGCGTGGAAACCGACCGCTGCTATGCTGACGCTCCCGCGCATTCCGGTATCACTCTCAATATCGTCCTACACCGCGCTCAGGGAATCGGCGATGCTCCGGCTCCCATGAGGTCGTCACGTGCCGGTGACGGCGGCGCGGATGGAGGTGCTGTTGTTCCTCGATCACCCTCCGGCGCATCGGCGAACAGCGCATTGAGGCCAACGACGGCTTCGCGCTGGATGCGCGGCAGCACGTGGGCATAGATGTTCATGGTCGTACCGATCTGGGAGTGGCCGAGGATCTCCATGACGACGCACGGATGCACGCCCATGACGATCAGCAGTGTCGCGCAGGCGTGGCGGAGATCGTGAAAGCGCAGGCTTTCCGGGAGCCCGGCCTTCTTCAATACCTTCTTGAAATCGCGGGAGACATCGCTCGGCTCAAGTGGCGTGCCAACCACACTGGCAAACACCAACCCACTGCCGGCCCACTGGCGCGCTGCTGCCTGTTGCGCTTCCTGCCGCTCACGATGGGTCTGAAGCATCGCCAGGAGCGACCGCGCGCGCATAAGGCATGCCACCGGGTTATTCCGCACCGAACACGCGTCATTCCGAAAAGGTGTAGACACGGCCGCGGGCCGTCTCTACCGGGGGTGCGGGGGCAGCGTCGCCCGCGAAATCGTCATTCCCACTCCTCCAAGAGATCCTTCGCGGCTACGCCGCTCAGGATGACGATCCCGTCCTCCAAGTGCTGCCGACCGCAGAGTCGCCAATCGCATCCAAAGCTTGCCGATTGCGGGAGCCTCACCTATACTTGCCCCAACACTCGAATGACGAGGGCTGCCATGACTGATCGCCTGGTGCATCGTCTTGATATGGCGCGTCGCAAGCGCTTTGTCGGCCGGATTGCCGAACTGGAGCTGTTTCGTGCCGTGCTGCAGCGCGATCTGCCCGATGTGGTCGTGTTGCATATCTACGGCCCGGGCGGTATCGGCAAAAGCACGCTCCTGCGCGAGTATGCACGCCTGGCTGGCGAAGCGGGGCGTTGTGTCATCACCCTCGACGCACGCCACCTTGATGCCTCACCGGGCGAATTTCTTACCGCACTACAGGCAGCGCTTGCCCTGCCGTTGGATCAGTCGCCGCTCGATGCGATCGCCGCACGCCCGGATATCATCCTCTTCATCGACACCTACGAATTGCTCACACCACTCGATCCCTGGCTACGCGATGTCTTTCTGCCACAACTGCCGGAACATGCCCTGGTAGTCATCGCCGGTCGCCGGTCACCGGCCGACGAGTGGCGTGGCGATGACGGCTGGGGGGCGCTGACCCGCATGATCTCGCTGCGTAATCTGCAGCCGGAAGAGAGTGAAACCTACTTACGCGCCCGTGGGTTGCCGCCGGCTTCATGCACTCAGATACTGGCGGCTACCTTCGGCCATCCGCTGGCACTCTCGCTGGCCGCCGATCTGTTCGGCCAACACGAAGCCTCCGCTGCTGCCGGGTTACACCGCGATCCGGATGTTGTTCGCATGCTGCTCGAACGCTTTGTGGCCGAAGTGCCTGAGCCAATCTTTCGCCAGGCGCTCGAAGTATGCGCCCATACCTTTACCACCGACGAGCAGTTGCTGGCGGCATGCCTTGGCGAAGAGCATGCCTATGCGGCATTCCAATGGCTACGCAGCCTCTCGTTTATTGAACAAGGCCCGTATGGCCTCTTCCCACACGACCTGACCCGCGAGGTGCTGGAGGCGGATCTGCGCTGGCGCAATCTGCAACGCTTCCGCGATGTACACTTCCAGGTGCGCAGCCATATCATCCGGCAGATCACGGCAACCAGCGGCGTAGCGCAGCACATGGCAATCTTCGCGCTGCTCTTCCTCCATCGCAATAATCCCTTCATGCACCCTTTCTACGAGTGGCATTCGATCGGCCAGTTCTATATCGATGTGGCTCAGCCGGACGATCGGCCGGTGATCGAGCAGCTGATTCAACACTTTCAGGGCCCTGAGTCGCTTGCGGTGACGCGCTACTGGTATGATCGGCCGCATGCGACATTCTATGTCGCACGAGCGGCCGGTCGCGCGATTGCCGGCTTTTACCATGTACTTGATATCAGCCACGTAACTGCCGCCGACATGGCGGCCGACCCGGCGCTGCGCGCCGCTATGTCGCATATCACAACCCATGTACCACACCTGCATGGCGAGCCGATGATCTACTTCCGCAACTGGATGAGCGCCGACAACTACCAGCTGTCGCCGGCGATCTTCAATATGGGCGCGATGATCAGCCTGCGGCTCTATTTCAACACCCCGCGCCTGGCCTATTCCTTCACCGCCAGCGCTAGCAGCGACCACTACGCAACGATGTTTGATTATCTGCGCACGCCGCTGGCACCCGATGCGGCGTTTTCGCTCGATGGGCAGCAGTTTGGCGTCTTCGTGCATAACTGGCGGCTTGAGCCGGTGCTGACATGGATGGAACTGATGGGTGAGCGCGAACTGCTCGATGAAATGGTGGCGCTCGAAACGCTGCCACACACTCCTCAGCCGATTGCGCTCTCGCAGCCGGAGTTTGCCGAGGCGGTGCGCCAGGCGCTGCGCGATCTGCGGCGCCCGGATCTGCTGGCACATAATCCATTGCTGCTTTCACGCTGTGTGTGTGACCGCAGCGGGCAGGATGCTACACCTGCCACACTTCAAGCTCTATTGCATGCAAGTGCCGCAGCACTGACAGCCACCCCAAAACTGCAGAAGCTACATCGTGCCCTGTGGCACACCTACTTCGAGCCGGCACCAACCCAGGAGGCCGCCGCCGAACTCCTTAATCTGCCCTTTAGCACCTACCGCTATCAGCTTGGTAAAGCGATCGAGCAGGTGATCACCTGGCTGTGGCAGCACGAGGTGTATGGCAGCGACACAGACGGGTAGCACGTCGGCCGCCCGGCAACAACACCGCTCACGATTGTCAATCCCCTGGCAAAATTCGGCACCGAATTGGCTGGAATGTTAGCACCCGCCCGTTATACACTCCTTTGCAATCGCCATGTGAATGGTGCAGGCAAGCGACCTGCACCCGCAGTGCAAAGGAGCATCACCATGACTCACAAGCATTCCTGGTCGAACAAAACCGCAATCGTGATTGGTTCCAGTATGGCCGGGTTGCTGGCCGCCCGCGTACTGGCCAATTATGTCGAGCAGGTCACACTGATCGAACGCGACACCTTCCCGGCCGCGGGTGAGAACCGTAAAGGGGTGCCGCAGGGGCGGCATGCCCATGCCGTGCTGGCGCACGGGCTGCAGATCATGGAAGGTTTCTTTCCTGGCCTGATCGATACCCTGATCAGTGCTGGTGCCGATTATGGTGATGCGAGTGAACTGGCACGCTGGTATCACGAAGGCGATTACCATCAACCTGCAGCGAGTGGCATCAATGCCATCAATATCAGCCGCCCACACCTCGAAGCCGAAATCCGCACCCGCCTCCTGGCGCTGCCCAATCTGCAGGCATGGCAAGGGTGTGATGTACTTGGCTTGCTCACGACTCCCGATTCCAGCCGAGTGACGGGTGTGCGCGTGATCCGCCGCCGCCCCGGCAGCGCCGAAGAAACCCTCTCTGCCGATCTGGTGATCGATGCCAGCGGGCGTGGCTCGCGTAGCCCGGCCTGGCTGGCGGATCTGGGTTATGAGCGCCCGCCCGAAGAGAGTGTCAAGATCGGTGTGAACTATACTTCGTGCACCTATGAGCGCCGCCCCGAACATATGCCCGGCGTTAATGCCCTGATCATGGCCGCTTCACCGGAAGACCCACGGGTTGGGGTTCTGCTTAGCCAGGAAGACAACCGCTGGATCCTGACGGTCGCCGCCTACATGGGTGAACAGATACCACTCGACCATGATGGTTTGTGCGCCTATGTGCGCAGTATGGCGGCACCACACCTCTATGAGGTCATCAAGGACGCACGGCCGCTGAGCGACCCGGTTGCCCACAAGATCCCGACCAACCTGCGCCGGCGCTATGATCGCCTGCGCCGTTTCCCCGCCGGCTACCTGGTCATCGGGGATGCACTCTGCAGCTTCAACCCAATCTATGGCCAGGGTATGTCGGTGGCAGCACTCGAAGCACAGGCGCTCGGCGTATGCCTGGCCGGCGGTGAACATACCCTCGCCCAACGCTTCTTCACACGGGCGGCGCAGATTATCGATACCCCGTGGAGCACGGCGGTCGGCAATGATCTGCGGCTGCCCGCCATCGAAGGGCCACGCACCCTGATGACGAGGTTTATCAACTGGTATATCACCAGGCTGCATCGTGCCGCTCACCACGATGCGCTGGTCTCCGCCGCATTCCTGAAGGTGATCCATCTGTTGGCACCGCCACCCAGCCTTCTTCATCCGGCGGTTGTCTGGCGGGTGCTACGCGGCAACCTGCGAACAGCAGCGATCACAGGCCATACGCCTCAACTGCATCCTGGCATACAGAAAGAACGCTAGAGCAAAATGCCGCTTCAGAGGGCTACATCAACATCATCTCCGGCGGGGGTTCGGGGGCGGCGAAGCCGCCCTCGAGCATTTTGTCTGGGTATTGCCGGCGGCAACCCCCAGAACACACAGTCTGAGGCGGAGCCTCACCGATGTTGGCATAGCCCCGACATGTTCATGGCCATGATCCACGATCCGGCACGATTGTGTATACTAGCCACCGATCGCCCATGATCCGGTAACTCTGCCGGACGCAGCACACTCCAAGGCTTCGTAGGCATGGGTGGCATGCTCCGCCTGCTTGCGCAGGCGGCCTGGTGCGGAGGTTAGTATGGAGATCAAGCGCAATGGTTCCCGGCCTTCCGGTATGGGGTCGCCCGACTGGTTTAGTGGGGCGGTACGCCTCGACCCCCTCTTCGAGGCACCCGCCCCGGCACGCACCCGCGGCGTCAGTGTTACATTCGAGCCTGGTGCCCGCACAGCCTGGCATACCCATCCACTCGGGCAAACCCTGATCGTCACGGCGGGGTGTGGCCGGGCCCAACGCCGGGGGGGCCAGACCCTTTGACTCCGGCGGTGACCCGA
>CALLZL010000069.1 GCA_937859575.1 uncultured Chloroflexota bacterium | reverse complement strand
CAAGCGGATTGACCTTGAGCCAATCCCAATCGAAACGCGTGACATATTCAAGGCTTACTGCAGCAAGATCGGCAGTATGCCGCTCGGCAGGGATGAAATGCCGCCACGCCGAAACCGGAACCCGATCCGCAACCGTGCCGCGCAGGGCGGCATCGACACGCTCACGCTTGGAGACAGACATGATACATGTACTCTTTCGACAGAGGAACCGACGCACCAGACGACACCAGCGGCGTCTGGGCGACGGTTTCTGCTGCATGCTTTCTGCGGCGGCGATGGCACATTCAGCATGCAGCGACAAGCGGGATGATAATCACTCGGCCCAACGGCGCACCGATGATCTCACCACGAGAGATTAGCGAACCGACGCAACCGGTGTGCCATCCCACAGCACAAACTCACCATCCTTCACCACCATCTTCACGTTCTGCGGATGGCGTACACGGCGGGTCTCGGGGTCGAAGGTGACCGAACCGTAGATCACGCTCGGCACATTCTCGATCTGTTCAAGCCCATCACGGATCGCCTTGCGATCGGTGCCATACTCACGCATCACCGCAGCAGCAAGGATGATGGTATCGTAGGCATAGGCCGAGAAGGAATCCGGCTCTTCGTTATACTTCGCCACATAGGTGGTGACGAACTTCTGTACTTCGGGGCGCGGATCATTGGGGAAGAAGTTGGTGTTGGTATATACCCCTTCGACCGCTTCACCGCCAAGCTCGATAAACTTGGGCGAATAGACCGAACTGATCGCGACAATCGGCAGGTTGAGGCCGGTCGTACGTGCCTGCTGTGCAATCAAGGCACCATCGGCATAGTACGAGATCAGCACCAGGCCATCCGGGTTGGCATCGCGTACCCGCGTCAGGGTCGAGCGGAAATCCTTCTCTTCGGGCAGATACCCTTCGACGGCGACCACCTCGGCACCATACTCATTGGCGGCCGGCAGGAAGAGATCTTTGGTGGTGCGGCCCCAATCGCTGTTGAGATGCAGCACGGCAACCCGCTTCAGGCCCAGATCCTCGATGGCATAGCTCGCCAGCAGCGGTGCGTTATCTGCCTGGCTGACCGAGTTGCTCCACATGTACTGGCCGCCCTTGGTGAAATCCGGGTGCGAATTGGTGAAGCCGAACTGTACTAACCCGGCACGCTCGTAGATTGCCGAAGCGGCCATCGAGGCCGGGCTGGCAAAATCGCCAAGCTCAAGCACGATGCGCGGATCGTTGACGAACTTCTGTGCAACCGCCACCGACTGCTTCGGGTCGCTCTGGCTGTCTTCGAAGATGTATTCGAGCGGGCGACCATTGATACCGCCGGCCGCATTAACCTCTTCAAGCGCCAGATCGAACCCTTTGCGCCACTGCGCACCATACTGCGCATTCGGGCCGGTAAGCGGGCCGCTGACGCCGATGTAGATCGGCTCGGCGGCAGCAGCCGGGGCCTCAGCCACGGCCGCAGGTGCCTGTGTCGGGGCAGCAGCAGATTCCGCTGCCGGAGCCTGAGTGGGAGCCACCGGTGCGCCGCCGCACGCCGCCAGCACGATCGCGAAGATCGCGGCAAACAACGGCAAACCGGCACGACCGAGACCTGAACGAACCAACATATTGAATCCCTCCTATCAGTCACAGATCGCCTTCCAGAAACGGCTGCCAACACAAAGGCGGAGACCGTCGTTCTGACGAGCCTCCGCCGGGCGGGTTGCCGACATGGCTGCTCTCGCAGCATGCATGCTTCCTCTGGCGGCGCTCATCTTCCAGGTATTCCTGCCGGATTTGGCACCCATCGTTGGGTTGCCGCGGTTTCGCCGGGCCGGTCCCTCCACCGCTCTGGATAAGCGCGTTTGGTATGATGGCTGCAATGTTATTATAGATGCTCAACTTTGTCAAGTAAGAGTTTTCATCAGACAGGGCATGTGCAGTATCTCTGGGGTGCAGCCTGTCAAAAGAGGCCTCGCAGCAATCAATCGTTGTGTGCTTCGCTGAAGAGATGCTTCGCTGCGCGCAGCATGACAATCCGCCTTCCGTCCGCTCCTCTGCATATGGTAGACTCGTGCCGATGATGCACTTCTTGCCCAGATTGCGCCAGGTACCGCTCGCAGCAGCATTAGGCTGGTTTCTGGCCGGCGGCCTGATCGGGATCGTCGTTGCGCCCGACCGCTGGCTGAGCCTGCCGTGGCTGGCGGCGCTTGTGGGGGGTGCGCTGACCTACGCAGCCATAACGGTATGGGCCGACACAACTGCGCGGCTACGCCTTGCAGCCATGCCGATCGTCCTGTATGCCGTCTGGTCGGCAATAGTACTGGCGGTGCAATACCGCCATCTGGGGTTCGACGAGAAGTTTGCCCCGGCGACGTTGCTGGGGCAACTGAGCAGTGCACCATTTCCGGCGCTGATTCCACCGATTATTGATCGCAATGCCGTGGCCACCACAATCGAGGGGGCATTACCACTGGCGCTGGCGCTGGCACTGCGCGGGCGTGGGCGTGAGCGTTTCGGCTGGATCGGCTGCAGCCTGGTGATCGCCTTTGGTCTCTTCCTGACGGCATCGCGTGGTGCGTTTACGGCACTGGCGATCGGCGCGATCCTGTATACACTGCTCGAATGGCGGCGGCGCAGGCCGCATCGCAGAGTGGCGCATGGGCGGCGGTTGCGGTGGGTGCTACTGGCCGGCGGGCTGCTACTACTGGCCGGCGGGCTGCTGCTGCGCATGCCCGAGAGCACTATTGCGGCGAGTGCGGCGCTTGAACGTGCCACCGATCGGTTGGTACTGTACCGCAACAGCTTCTTTCTGGCGCTTGATTTCGCCTATACCGGCAGTGGTTCGGCAGCCAGCTTCCCACTCACCTATTCCGCATTTCAGCTCTTGATCGGTGTGCCGTTCCTCGGCTACCCACACAACCTGCTGCTCGGCATCTGGCTGGCACAGGGGCTCGTTGGCCTGCTCGGTTTCGGTGCATTGCTCTGGCACGCGGCGCGGCTGATCTGGCGTGGGCTTATGGCACACTGCGACGACGGCGCCCAGGAGTTGCGCCAGGGCGCTGCGGTTGGAAGCGCCATGCTGCTGATCCACGGCATCAGTGATGCACCACAGTATGACGCGGTACGATTTCATATTCTCCTGATCTGCTTTGCCATCTTCGGCGTGGCGATCGCCGGAGCACGCCTGGCCGATGCGCGCCCGCTGGCGTGGATCCAGCCGACGCGGCAGCAGCAGCTTGCG
>CALLZL010000068.1 GCA_937859575.1 uncultured Chloroflexota bacterium | reverse complement strand
GGCAGATCCGCAGCGGCTGGTGTGGGCTCCGGGGCGGTTTCGGTCGGTTGCTGCAACCAGGCCGGCAGATCCGCAGCGGCTGGTGTGGGCTCCGGGGCGGTTTCGGTCGGTTGCTGCAGCCATGCCGGCGCATCAGCGACCTCATCACCGGCAGTGCCGGCTTGCTTCTGATCGGCGGCCGGCAGTGTATCTGAAATACGCTCGTCGGCACGCAGCCAAGCCGGGACATCTGCTGAGTCGTCGAACGTTGCTGTCGTAGGTTGATCCGGCTCGGTGCGTGCTGCACGTTCTTCTGGTTGTGTCGCATCCAATACCAGCCAGCCAGGCCGGCATTTCGTTTTCGTCATTGCTACTGCTAAGTTGGTCGAGTCGTACACCGGCCGCCGGCGGCATACTATCGCCAGGGAGGTTCAGGTCAGCAAGTGAGAAGGGAGTTACTTCGGGCTCAACCTCCTCTTCAACACCCTCCTCCATGACGCGCCGCACCTCGTCATCGTCGATCCGACCAAACCAGCGATCACCTTCATCTTCCGATGTCGTAGTTTCAGCGTCAGGTGGTGTCGATTCTTCTGTGGGTGCAGCGGGCTGGTCTTCGAGGCCGCGCAACCAGTCGGGGATCGATTCGCTATCCGCCGCGGGTGTCGGCGCACGCAACCGATCCATCCAGTTATCGGTCTCAGTCGCCTGCGATGGTGCCGGCGCATCTACCGGGCGTGGTGGGAGCTGCACATCACGCAACCATGGCGGTAACTTTGGATTCTCATGTGCGGGATCGCGTGTCAATCAAGGGCTCCGATACACAATCAACGATCAAGATACGGTTGGTCGAAGCCGAGCAAAATACGAACACCGGCAACCGTTGCACCGATAGCCGAGCCGATCAGCAGGCCACGTGCCCCTGCCAACGCCAGATACTCATACAACCAGGCAACACCATCACCGACGATGGAGGCAACCTGCAACTGAGGGAGCACGGCAACGAGGACAGCAATAGCTGTAACGACAACAATGACAGCGGCTTCGGCGCTACGACGGCGGAAGGCGCGAATTGCTGCGCTCAGGCTAAAAAAGGTAAGCAGAGCGAGGAACGACGACGCCAGGGGTTGATAGAGCGCCTGAAACAGATCACGCATTGGTTGTTCGGCCAGGCTACTCGGAAAGAGGACATAGCTCCCCGGAACAAATCCGATCACAGTGCCACTAATAATCACAAGCAGCATCGAGAGCAACAACACCAGGCTGTAGCCCCACTCAGAGCGCCGTTGGCGAACGCGCTGCAGATGATTGCCGGCAACACTCAGCAAGCCGATCAGCAAGGCAATGGCGGTGAGCAGCGCCGCCCACTGCACCATCACGAAGGCGATCAGATCAATAACCGGGATGCTGACGGTATAATTCATCAGCACAAGCACCCCGGCAAGGGCACCGAAGAGGGTTGCGAACAATCGCTTTGGATCACGGAAGAGTGGCGTCATGCAGACCTGCTAGAATGCAAATTGAACTCCGGCAGCCGACAGAACCATCAGGAGCAGGATCGAAACAATCACGACCGTACGCAACGTATCCTGGGTAAACAGGCGTGCCTGCGGAGCCGGTTCTGATGTCAGGTATGCTTCGGCAGCATACACCTCTTCGCCGATCAGCGCCCCGTCGGCCGCCAGGTACACAAGCGGTTGGGCAACCGTTGCAGTGGCACCGGCCACCTGTGGTACGCCGCGGGTTGCGCCAAACTCACCGGCAAGAATGAATTCCTGGCCAAAACTGCCGATCAACTGGCTGGCTTCCAGCATCTGCCGGCTGTAGAGTGTCGTCACCCCCGAGGCATATGCCATCGGATCCTGCTGCGAGAGCAGTTGCACCAGTTCGGGATCGAAATCCTGGCCGATCCCGGCCCGGTGATGCGCTTGCCGCAATGCCCCTATCATGGCCAGATGCGTGACCGCATCGCCGCTACTTGCAAGAACCGGAGCACCGCTCAGTGCCGCTTCGGTGGCCACCCGTTCGGCTGCCAGTAAGCCGGCCACTGTTTCGGTGGCACCAATTCGCCCACCGACCCCACCACTACCAGGCGAGATGTGAATCGCCCGGCCGGTTTCGGCACCACGCCCCAGCGCCTGCTGCATCACCTGCAACGCGGGTAACGGCCGCCGGTTGGCCGGCCGGCCGGCGGCCAACGCACGCCCGTGGTGCAGAATCGTAAGCACCGCGACAATCAGAACAACCAGCAAGAGTAGGAGTGCTTCCTGGGGAAAAACCACCAGCGACCTCCAGACAACTCTTTACACGACATGGGGAATATAACGCCTTTGAGTGTATCCGAAAACAGATCGCTTGTCAATATCTCCACAAGTTGCGTCAGGGCATGTGCCAAGCCTTTGGGGCTATGCCCAGGCCCGTTGTTTGTGTGGTTGTGGTGGCAGAGCCGCCACAACCACCGGAGCTGACGTTGCTCATGGCTTGCAGGGGCAAAATCTTTCTTGACAGGTTTCTCACAGATCGAGTATACTTCGCACGGTTACCAATACCAGAGGAATACCATGACTCCCAGTCGCTCGCTTGTAATTCGCCTCCTCCTTGTAGTCCTTATTCTTAAGGGCTTATCTGAGTCTGGGAGGTAGCCGTTTCAAGCGGCGCGCGATGCGAAGAGCCCCTCCCGATCCGGGAGGGGCTTTCTGTTTATTTGTTGATCGAAGGAGGGGATTGGATGTCTGAGAAACGAACCGGTGCCCAGATCATGTGCGAGGCACTGATCCGCAGCAATGTCGATGTGATGTTCGGCATTCCGGGCGGCGCGATCATGCCGTTCTATTATGCGATGTGGGAATATCGCGACCAGTTGCGGCATGTGTTATGCCGCCACGAGCAGGGCGGTGGCCATGCAGCCGAAGGGTATGCGCGGGCCACCGGCAAGATCGGTGTCTGTATTGGTACAAGCGGCCCTGGTGCCACCAACCTCGTGACAGCAATCGCCGATGCCATGATGGACAGCACACCGCTGCTGGCGATCACCGGCCAGGTCGGCAGCCATGTGCTCGGCAAAGATGCTTTTCAAGAGACCGACATTACCGGTATTACTATGCCGGTGACCAAGCACAACTACCTGGTGAAGGATGTCGATGAGCTGGCCTACACCATGTGTGAGGCGATTCATATCGCCACAACCGGCCGCCCCGGGCCGGTTTTGATCGATATCACCAAAGATGCCATGCTGGCGACCACCGTGCCGAACTGGGAGTTTGAGTTCGATCTGCCGGGCTACAAGCCGACCTACCATGGCAACCGCAAGCAGGTGCGCGAGGCGATCCGGATGCTGACGAGCGCCAGAAAGCCACTGATTATGGCCGGTAATGGGGTAATCATGGCCAATGCCGCCGAAGAACTGCGCGAACTGGCCGAACGCACCCGTATTCCCGTGATTACTACCTTGCACGGAATCGGTGCAATCTCCGAAGAACACCCGCTCAATATCGGTATGCCCGGTATGCATGGCTGGGTGCATGTCAACCGTGCCATCCAGGAGTGTGATGTTCTGTTCAATATCGGTGGGCGCTTCGATGACCGCGTCACTGGTAAGGCGAGCACGTTTGCCCCCAACGCCAAGATCATTCATGTTGACATCGACCCCTCGGAGATCGGCAAGAACGTAAAAGTGGCTGTACCGATTGTCGGGGATGCAAAGATTGTGATGCGGGATCTGCTGGCCGAACTGCCGGATCGCGAGGCACTGGCCGAGTTGCACAGTGCGGCAAGCGACTGGATGGAGCATATCCGCGAGATGCAAGATAAGCATCAGCACAAGCAGAAGTACCTGGTGCGCCCCGAAGGTGTGCTGCTGCCGCCGCACGATGTGTACCACGCCCTGACCACCGCGCTCAACAGCCGCGGCAACTATCGGGTCTGCACCGATGTCGGCCAGCATCAGATGTGGGCCGCACAGTTGATCGATTGGCACCGGCCGCGCACACATATCACCTCGGGTGGTGCCGGTACGATGGGCTTCTCGGTTCCTGCTGCCCTTGGTGTGGCTATTGCGCATCCCAACGATATCGTCTGGGCAGTGTGTGGCGATGGTGGCTTCCAGATGATGAACCAGGAGATGGCGACCATCATGCAAGAAGGTGTCAAGAACGTCAAGGTTGCGATTATCAACAATGGCTACCTCGGCATGGTGCGCCAATGGCAGGAGCTATTCGAAGGTAAGCGCTATAGTGGCACACCGCTCTCGGGGCCGGATTTTGCCAAGCTCGCCGAGGCTTACGGCTGGAAGGGGATTACCGTCGAGCGTACCGAGGATGTCGATGCAGCCATTGCCGAGGCTTACGAAACCGACGGCCCGGTGCTGATCGACTTCCGCGTCGAGCGCGAGGTGAATGTCTTCCCGATGGTACCGCAGAACAAGAGCATCGGCGAAATGATCATGGAGTAGGAAGAACAAAGGAACAAAGGAACAAAGGAACGAAGGGACAAAGGAACAAAGGAACAAAGGAACAAAGGAACAAAGGAACAAAGGAACAAAGGGACAAAGGAACAAAGGAACTGAGTTCTCCTGTTCTCCTGTTCTCCTGTTCTCCTGTTCTCCTGTTCTCCTGTTCTCCTGTTCTCCTGTTCT
>CALLZL010000067.1 GCA_937859575.1 uncultured Chloroflexota bacterium | reverse complement strand
CTCGACCAGATCCGGCCGTAGCGCCAGCATCAGCGAGGTTTCGTTGCGTGCCGCATGGTCGATCTGGCTGAGCCAACCCTGCGGGAAGTCGCGTGCCACGCTGACCAGCGCGATCCCGTAGCGCGCTTCCCACGCGGCAACATGCTGCCCCCACAGACGCCGCGATGGGCCATGACCATCGGCGATCAGCACGCGAAAGCCACTCCGTGCCGCCTGGGCGATAATGTTCTCGCACATAAGCAGAAAGAGCCCTTCGGGCACCCAGTAACAACTGCCGTCGAGCTGCCGTGGTGGTGTGGTCGTCTCGGCATACTCCATGCCCTGCAGCGTCGTGCCGTCCGGCTCAAGGCGCGTGCGATCCGGCCCGAGAAAGAGTGGCGGAAAAACGATTCCACCAAAGCGGCGTGCTGCCCGCTCGAACAGCCCGGAAGAGATCAGCGCATCGCTGCCGGGCGCGCACTGCTCGCCATGCCACTCGATCGTACCGAGCGGCAAATACCCAACCGGGCATGCCGCCAGCCGCTGCCGAAACTGCTGCGGGAGCAGTTCGAAATACAAGACAGTGTCTTTCATGGTGATTGCAGCTCCTTTGCATTGCAGATATTGCTTGCCTCGTAGGTGAGGCGCACCGCTCGCTGTTCTTCGTTCTTGCATTTCTGTATTTGCTGAGCATAGCATATGCTATAGTGAGCGTCATGCAGATCTGCCTGCCGGAGAAACCGATCAATGGAAGACACACCCCGCGACGAGGTCGCCGCGCTGCACGCGCGTATTGCCGATCTCGAAGCGCAACTGGCAATCCAGGCCGATACCGCACACCAGCTTTCCCGTGAGTTGAGCATCCAGCATGCCCTGCTCGAAACCCTGCCGGTGCTGGTGTATGTCAAAGATCGGCACCATCGCTACCTGCAAGTCAACCGGGTCTATGCCGAAACGATGGGTCTGCAACCGGCAGACATTCTTCATCATACCGATGCCGAGCTCTACCCGCCCGATGAAGCACAGGCATACGTTGCCGACGACGAAGCTGTGATGGCCGGCGGCGTTGCCCGTGAAGCGGTTGAAGAACCGCTCCCGGCCGACGAGGATGGCCCTCGTTGGGCGGTATCGTATAAGGCGCCATTCTTCGACGGCAGCACCGTCGCCGGGATGGTCGGCCTGTCGATCGATATAACGGCGCGCCGCCGTACCGAGCTGGCGTTGCAGCAGAGCCAGGCTGATCTCGAAGCCACGATCACCCGCCAACAACTGCTGCTCGATACGATTCACGAACTCTCAACTCCCGTGATCCCGATTGCCGATCGCATCCTGGTGCTGCCGCTGATTGGCGCAATCGATAGCAGCCGAAGCCAGCAGATCCTTGAGTCGCTCCTGTGGCATACCCAGCAATCGCAGGCCGACACCATTATTATCGATATCACCGCCGTGCGTGTGATCGACACCGCCGTGGCGAATCATCTGCTACAGGCTGCACGCGCCGTCGGCCTGCTGGGGGCACGCTGTATGCTGGTCGGGATCGCACCCGAAATCGCTCAAACGATTGTGCAGCTTGGCATCGATCTCGCCAGTATCGAAACCGCGCCGTCGCTGCAGGTCGGCTTCGCACGCGCTCTTGCCCGCCGTGGCTTGCTGATCACCCAACGCACAGGAGGTGCCGTGTGATCATCGGCCTGATCGGCATGTCGGGGGCCGGCAAGAGGACATGGGCGGCCCGCTTTGCGGCTGCCGGTTTTACCCGCTACGATTGTGATGCCCTGATCGCCCGCCGGCTCCACGCCATCACCGGCCGCCCCGATGCGACCGTCGATCAGCTGGGCAGCTGGATGGGCCTGCCCTATGAACCAGGGTACCGCGAACGTGAAGCCGCTTACCTCGCGGCCGAACATGCGGTGGTGCATACGATCCTTGCCGAACTGGCCGCCACACCGGCCGGGCACAATATCGTGATCGATATGAGTGGGAGTGTGATCTATATCGAACCGGATCTGCTTGCCGAGCTACGCCGCCAGGCCACCATTGCCTATCTGGTGGCCGCACCACACCGCTATGCCGAACTTCTGGCTGCCTATGCCCGTACCCCACGACCACTAGTCTGGCACGGCCAGTACCAGCCCTTAGCCGGCGAGCCTCCGGCACTGGCACTTGGCCGCTGCTATACCAATCTGATTGCCAGCCGTATCGAACACTACCGCGCCCTCTGTCATGTCGCAATTGATGATGCGTTGCATAGCGCCCCCGAATGCAGCGTCGCCGATCTACTGAACATGATCCGCCAGACAACCCAACAGACCGTGTCATGAATCGGCCTGATCATGCACCGCATACACGCCGCCGGCTGATGATCCTCGGCGTCGCAATCGACGATATTGTTGAGGATGAAGTTGTCGCATGGATTGCGGCCGCGATTGCAGCCCGCCAGCCACACTACCTGGTGACGGTCAATCCCGAGTTTATTGTCGAGAGCCGAACGAACCCACACTTCGCCCATGCACTTGCCGGCGCCGATCTCGCCACCGCCGATGGAATCGGTGTGCTCATGGCAGCCCGCTACCTCGGAACCCCATTGCGTGCACGCGTCACCGGTGCCGATCTTTCGCGTCGCCTGGCCGCCGAAGCCGCCGCCCACGGCTGGTCGATCTTCCTGCTCGGTGCCGCGCCCGGTGTCGCCGAACAGACAGCCGGCGCACTTCGGCACATGCACCCGGCGCTGCGGATCGCCGGCTGCTTCGCCGGATCACCCGCCCCGCATGACGATGCCGCCGCCCGCCGGCAGATCACTGCCGCCCGACCAGATCTGCTGCTGGTTGCCTATCGCTACCCGGATCAAGAGATCTGGATCGCACGCAATCTGCCGTTTCTCGGCGTACCGGTGACGATTGGCGTCGGCGGGGCGTTCGATTTCATCGCCGGCGTGGTACCACGCGCACCAGCCTGGATGCGCCGCCTTGGCTTCGAATGGCTCTATCGCCTGAGCCGCCAGCCACAACGCTGGCGACGTATCATCAAAGCCGTGCCGCAGTTCCTCTGGATTCTGCTGCGCAATGGCCGGCGTCGGCAGCATGCCGGAAAGGAGCAGTGATGGATGGGTATCTCGCCCTGGTACTGACCGGCCACGTGCCATATATTCGGTCGGCCGGCCGTTCCCCCGAAGGTGAGGAGTTGCTGCACGAAACGATTGCGCATGCCCTGGTGCCGATCCTGAGCGCGCTGTTTGATCTGCGCGAACGCCATATCACGCCGGCACTGGTGCTCGCCTATTCGCCGGTACTGCTCGAACAACTGGCGGATCCGGTGGTGCAGAAGCACTTTACGATCTGGATGGAACAGTGGATCGAGGCCAGCGCTGCCGAAGCCGAACGCTGCACCACGCTGGGCGAACATCACCGCGCCTATCTGGCTCGCTTCCAGACCGAGTGGGGCCATTCGACTCTCGATACCTTCTATCGGCGCTTCAACCGTGATCTGGTAGGTGCCATGCGCGAGCTCTGCACCACTGCCGGATGCGAGCCGCTGGCAGGGGCGGCTTCGCATGCGTTGCTGCCCCTGCTGCGCCAGGCCAGTGCGCTGCGCAGCCAGCTCGATACCGGCATCCTGAGTGTGAGCCGCCACCTTGGCCGCCGGCCGCGCGGCTTCTGGCTCGCCGAATGCGCCTATGCACCGCCGATCGATCAGCAACTTGCAGCGGCAGGCATGCGCTATATGATCGTCGATCCCGCCAGTATCGCCGCCGGCGTCGGCGTAACACCCCAACGGCCGCGCTGGGTGTTGCCGCGCCGCCTGGTCGCCTTCCTTCGCGATACCGATGCCGCCGAACAGATCGTCTCGCCCGATCTGGGGTATCTTGGTGATCCGCTCTACCGCGCCTTCCGCCGTGATCCGGCATCGGGCCTGCCAATCTGGCGTAATGGCACCGGCGATGAACCACAACTCTACGATCCATACGACGCATTCCAGCGTGCCGCCGAACATGCGACCCATTTCCTCGATTATCTCGAAACGCGTCTGGCTTCTTTCGCCGCCGGCCACGACCGACCCGGCATTGTTGTGCTCCCACTCGATACCGAGATCCTTGGCCGGCGCTGGTTCGAAGGGCCGCTCTGGTTACGGTCGTTGATCGAACAACTCCATGGCCGCAGTATCGCCCGCCTGACCACCCTTTCGAACTATCTGCGCACCTTCCGCCCACGCCAGAACATGCTGCTACGCGAAGGATCATGGGGGCCGGGCGGTGATTTCCGCGCCTGGGCAGGCAACGCCACCGAGACGATCAGCCACGCAATTGCCGACGCCGAACAGTTGTTGTTCGGCCTCGTGCAGCGCTACCCGGATGCCGATGGCGATCGCGAACGAGCACTCAACCAGGCGCTCCGCGAACTGTTGCTCGCCCAATCAAGCGACTGGCCATTGCTGCTCAATCAAGGCCTGATCGGTGAACCACGCCAGCGTACCAGCCAGCATCTCAAACGCTGCGAACAGCTCTGTGCCATCGCTGACCGCCCGCATCTTACCGAAGCCGACCGCATGCTGCTCGAAGAACTCGAAGAGCTTGATAACCCGTTTCCCCAGCTTAACTATCGTATCTTCGGCGCCAGCCTCTAGCTGCGCAACAGTGC
>CALLZL010000066.1 GCA_937859575.1 uncultured Chloroflexota bacterium | reverse complement strand
CGGTATCGAGCCGTTCGAGTGGATGATGTAAGAAGGTGAAGCGGTTACCTTCGGCCCAGCGTGACAGGTTGGCCATTGCGTCGGGGGTAAATGGCTCACGTGCGACCAGCAGCGTCGCAACGCTCCCCTGGTCGTTCGCGACAATCGCAATATGTGCTGCCGGATTTGCAACCCCGCGTTGCCGCAGTGCTTCGGCGGCCAGCCCGGTAATACGCAGCATTTCTCGTGCCGGCTGATCGACATTGCGTGTCCACGAGAAGACCCCCTGCGGCGTCAGGCGATCAAGCGCCAGGCTAAACGACTCGACGGTATAGATGTATGATTCAGCCAGTACATACGCCCCGCCCGAAAGTGCTACCAGGTTGTCGAGCCCGATTCCCTGCACAATATCATACTGATTGGTATCGCGCGTCATGAAGCTGCGCCCTTCAGCGGCAATAATCGTCGTGCTTGGATGATCGGCGATCCGGCCGCTGTAGTCGCGGTATGGCCCTTCGAGCAGGTTCACAACATCGCTATTCAGTTCGATCGCCGTGATACTGCGGGCATCGTACAGGCGGCCAAGCAGGATATCGAGCCCACCGCCAACCCCGATCTTGAGGGCCGTCGGTTGGGTGATGCCAAGCTGGTAGGGTGCACTGATGATCGCATGTTCGAGGAACCGGAACCGTTCCAGATCGGCGTCGCTGCCGTCAAAGGCATACATGCCGGTCATCGAGGTGCCGTCGAGCGTGACGAGTTTGAGCGGGAATGGCACGCCATTCTGAAAGGTCTCACTTTCGAGGTAAGCGCTGCTGATACCACCCACGATCATCGGCTCTTTGACTTCAATAGCCGGCATGACATCAACACGCCCCGAAGGGTTCCAGCGGGTATATTCCGGGCGGGTGCCGAAGGCGCGCATGGCCCAGCCGAGCTCTTTTGATTCTGGCACCGAGAGGGTGATCGGGGCGATGTTGATGATAACCCCCAGCAGGGCGATCTGGGCTACACCGATCGCTGCCGTGCCGATCTGCCAGGTGCGGGTGTGCGCACCACCAAAAAAGATACTGGCGCATAATGCCAGGAGCGCGACCAGTATAATCGCCGCCGGCCCGCCGATCGCATGGATGACCCAGACAACCGACAGGGTGCTGAGGCTCGCGCCGAAGAGATCGGCAAAGTAGAGCCGGTGTGCCGAATGAACCCACAGGCTGAAGACACACGCAACGATCAGGCCGCCGAGGAAGAAGGTGGCAAACAGGCAGAAGAAATAGATCGCCAGGCCGATCAGGGTCTGGACGATCTGGCTGCCGCGCAGGGGATCGATCCCGATCGAATCCATCACAATCAGGTTGAACATGATCATAACGCTGAACATGATCGAGAGGATGCCAAGACGTTGTGCAATCTTCTCGCCGCTCCAGCGGCGCATCGCCAGGAATACCCCCGATGCACCGCCACCAAGCATCGCTACGCCGATCACCAGGTAGGTGAAGTGGTGCCAGATCATAATCGAAAAGATACGTGTGAATGTCACCTGCAGTGCGAGAATCCCGGCAGTAATGAATGCCAGCCCAAGGTATTTCGCCATTCCTCGAATCGGCAGTGCTGATGCAGACTGCATTGGTTCCCTTCTCTCTCCATACGGTCGCCTGGGGATGCCGGTGGTGCATCCCTCCCCCATCACGTATCCTCATAGCTAGAGACGCCTGTTCAGGCGTCTCTAACTGCTGTCGTAGCGTGCTTCAATCAGCCGGTGCGGCTGGCTGATCGGCACTCGTGCATAACGAATGCCGGCCAGTGTGCGTTCGTAGATACTCACCGGGATGCCGTCGATGATCACCTGCCGCAGGCGGCGCTGGTTATGTTCGAGTGGCACCAGCAACTCCAGGCTGTCGCTACTCGGGCCGGTTGTCAGGGTAAAGCGCAGCCGGCCCTGTGCTGCATCCCAGTGCATGTCGCTAAACTGCGCATCATACCGAGCCTGGGTAAATCGCAACCAGCGCTCGGCTGCCATCACCGGTACATTGTGAGCTGCGGCATAGGCCAGCGTGCCGTCGATCCAGCGTAACGATTTTGCCCTCTGCTCAGCATCGAAGGTCAGCATATCGAAATGATACTGGAGGCCGATCGCCGTCGGGTAGTGTGCTCGTGCATGATCGATAGTGCGTGCGGCAATGGTGATCGCTTCGTCGGCGGTGTACCCCAGCGAATAATCGTTTGCAAAGACCGTCATAAGATGTTCGTCGATCAGATGCGTCTGCTGTTGAAAGATATTCAACACCCGCCCGTGCTCATCAACAAACGGCAGGGGCAGCCCGGTGCCATTCAGGTAGCTGTCGACTTCCCCGGCGACCTGCCCCTGCAACTGCCTGCCGGCACGGTAATAATCGAGATTCATATGGATCCCGTAGGTGGCCTGAATACGTGCTGTTTCGACCCAGCCGCTCCAGAGTACCCGGTGGGTACGCACCGTCGGATCCGGAGCGCCATAGCCATGTTTGACGAAATCGGTATAGCTGCGGTTGTATCCGGCAGCGACTCCGTCTTCGACATACGGGTGCAGGCCAAAGCCATGACCGGCAGCACGCCACTGTTCGATCCGCCGGGGTGTCGGGTAGCCGGATGTCTCTTCAAAGATCGCTCCAACCAGCGGGATCTCGCTTGCCTGCCATTGCAGCCGGCGTACCATGCGCCGCTGTGGGCTGACGGCCGGGGTGGTGTAATAGACGCTTGCTGCACCACCATAGCGTTCAAACTGCGTCAGGCCGAGCTGAATATCGTCGGCACCGATTCCATGCGCATCGCCAGTTGCGACAAGCAGTGCGTCTGTGTTGCTCGGGAAGTACCAGAGCCGCGGTAGCGGCAATGCCGGCGCACACAGCGCACCAATCACGTTGGTCAGCAACCGCTGATGTTCATCGGCCTGTGGGATGTCGAGCCGGGTCATGTCAACCCAGCCGACAAACATATCCTGAGTACGTATGCCGTCGATGTCGTCACGTTCCTGGTTGGCCCAGGCCGGGTTGCCCTGCCGAATGAGGGCCACCGTCTGCGGTAGATCAAAGGCCCACATCACCGCGATACCGGCACCGGCGCGGTTGAGCGTTACCAGTGGCGTGGTTGTTGGGCGGCCATCGACGGTTGCGAGCATGGCCAGCGGTTCGGCACCGGCCAGCCGGGCACCGGCAGCAGCACTGTGGAATTGCAGACCTCGCCGCGTGATTCCGCGAGTCATCGTATGCTCACCCATCACAAGCATTAATCCACCTGCGGTGTTGGTTCCGTCGAACTGCACCCCCAGAATGCC
>CALLZL010000065.1 GCA_937859575.1 uncultured Chloroflexota bacterium | reverse complement strand
CCACCGATTCCCGCAATCAGGATCCCCTGATGGTTTACTACGCGTCCTTCGACTGAAATACAGCCGCGAGGTGCGCCGAACGTCTCGCCGGCCCCGGTCTGTTCCGGGCGATCGTGATTGCCGAACACGTAATAACACGGGATCGCCAGGGTTGTCACGATAAATTCCAGATAGTAGTAGGGCAGATCGCCACATGCCAGAACACACTCGAC
The DNA here is from genome assembly GCA_937859575.1 of uncultured Chloroflexota bacterium. GTDB lineage: Bacteria > Chloroflexota > Chloroflexia > Chloroflexales > Roseiflexaceae > CALLZL01. Next base: position 11,098 of record CALLZL010000065.1, on the reverse strand, counting down.
ACCGGGATACCGATCGCGAATGTTCAGACTATAGACGGCAGGAACGATTTCGTCGCTGACGGTTAAAAACTTCATAGGTGTATTTCGTTCACTCCCCGAGCACAGCCTCGGCGTGGTGCGCCGGCTGCAGCAGTGGATCGATTGGCAGCAGGAGTGTAAAGGTACTACCGGCCCCCGGTGTACTGCTGACCCGTACCGTGCCATGGTGCGCTTCGGCGATCCAACGCACAATCGAAAGGCCCAGCCCGGCACCGCCGCGATCATGGCTACGGGCATAATGGGCACGGTAGAAGCGATCGAAAATATACGGCAGATCAGCGGCGGTGATACCCGAGCCGGTATCGCTGACCGAAAGCGCCGCATACCCTCCATCGGTTGCCAGGCCGAGCGTTACCCGGCCGCCGGGTGGGGTGTGTTGCAGTGCATTGACACTGAGGTTCAGCAGGGCCTGTTTAATGCGATCGCGATCACCCGGTACGCTCACCTGATCTTCTTCGCCGATACAGAGCTGTACCTGATTGGCAAGTGGGATCAATTCGCGATGGACTTCGAGCAGCAGTGTATCGAGTTCAACCGGCTCGCGCCGTAGTACAAAACCGGAATCAGTACGCGCCAACAAAAGCAGGTCGTTGGTCATGCGGATCAAGCGCGCCACCTCGCGGCGCATATCGGTGATCGATTCGCCAAGCAGCTGCGGATCCTGCGATGCACCGCGTGCCAGCACATCGAGGTTGCCCTGCATGGCTGCCAGTGGTGTGCGCAACTCGTGAGAAACATCGGCGATAAAACGGCGCTGTGCACCGAAGAGGGCTTCGAGGCGTGTCAGCAACTCATTCACCGTGACCGTCAGACGTTTGAGCTCATCTTCGGCTTCGGGACCCGGCTCCCGCCGGCTCAGACCCCCGGCCCCCACAATACTTTGCGGGGTTGCCGCAAGCTCACCGAGCGGTCGGAAGGCTGCCCGGGTGAGCCAGGCCCCGCCACGAGCTGCAGCCAGCAACACAAGCACTCCACCACCACTCAGGGCATAGAGCAAGAGATTCAGCGCCCGATCGGTCTCGTTCAGCGAACGAGCCACGTGCAGCACGCCAACAACCTGGCCCTTCAGCATGAGCGGTGTCACAAGCTCGCGTAGCCGGCCACCCTCGAGTTCGACGGTGCGCACCAATGTTTCACGGGCACGAACCCGGTCGAAGATCTCGCGATCGAGTTCGAGAGGCGTCGGTAAATTAGGCGACGAACCAACCCGTTCGCCGTCATCCTGGTAGACCTGGGCAAACAGATTGGTAGCCTCGAAATCACGCACGGGCGGCTGGCGCATCAACACCGCGATCCGATCACCATCGAGCGCGGCAAGCACCGTCGGATTACTCTTTTCGAACCCCTGTTGCAGCAGTTGTGCCCCGAGCCGCAGTTCGTTGTCGATACTGCTGATCAGCGATTGCCGCACTACCAGGTAGAGCCCGCCGTGCAAGGTCATCAGGGCGATCGCGAAGAAGCCGACATAGAAGAGGGTTAGTCGGGTGCGCAGCGACATTGCCGAGCCTCCGATCGTGGTTGCTGTTTCATGGTTCTATTATAGCCGCCGCAGTATCGCTGCCGCAAATCGCCGAAGTACGGTACAATATGCCAAAGTCAAGCGGAGCATGCTGCGATGACCCGATCCCTTGCCGTTCACCATGGCGGCCGCTTTCTGGTGCGGCCCGAAGGTACACCATTCTTGTATCTGGGCGATACTGCCTGGGAACTCTTCCATCGCCTGACACGTGAAGAGGCTGAGATTTACCTGCGTGACCGCGCCGCCAAGGGGTTTAGTGTCATCCAGGCGGTGGTGCTCGCCGAGCTCGATGGGCTGCGCATCCCCAACCGGTATGGTGCAATACCACTGCAAGATCTCGACCCAACCCGCCCGGTCGAAGCCTATTTCGAACACGTCGATTGGATCGTGCACCGTGCCAATGAACTCGGCATGTTCATCGGCATGCTGCCGACCTGGGGCGATAAGTGGAACCGCCGCTGGGGCTTCGGCCCCGAGGTGTTTTCGCCGGCCAATGCGGCTGTGTATGGCAACTGGCTTGGCCGGCGCTACCGCGCTGCCGATATCATCTGGATCCTTGGTGGCGATCGCGTACCGGAAACAGCCGAGCAGTATGCGATCATTCGTGCCATGGCCGAAGGGATCCGCAGTGGCGATGGCGGGCGGCACCTGATCACGTTTCATCCGCATGGGCAGCGTTCATCGGCGATGTACTTTCATCACGAGGCATGGTTGGATTTCAACATGCTGCAATCCGGCCACACCCGCGACCGCGACAATTACCGTTCGGTAGCCGAAGATTACGCCCGTGATCCGATCAAACCATGCATGGATGCCGAGCCCGGCTACGAAAACCACCCGCACGCCTTCCGCGCCGATACCGGTCGCCTCGAAGCGGTGCATGTACGGCGTTCGGCATACTGGGCAATGCTGGCGGGGGCGCATGGCCACACCTATGGTTGCCATGATATCTGGCAGATGTGGCAGCCGGATCGCACGCCGATCACGTTTGCCGATACACCCTGGCAGCAGGCGCTTGGCTTTGCCGGTGCCACCCAGATGGGCCATATGCGCCGGCTGTTTGAGTCGCGCCCGATGCTGACGCGCATCCCCGATCAACAACTGATAGCATCAGAAATTGGTGAAGGTGCGCAGCATGTGTGTGCCGCCCGCGATGAAGCCGGCAGCTATGCATTCGTCTATCTTCCCGCCGGCCGGCCGGTAGCGGTTGATCTTGCGCGGCTGGCCGGCTCACACTACGCAGTGCACTGGTATGATCCCCGCAGTGGTACATGGCATGCTGCCGGCGTACTCGAGCAGACCGGAATCTGTACCTTTACCCCGCCATCGGCCGCAGATGCCGACGACTGGGTGCTGGTGCTTGACCAGGTAGCAACCTGACATGCCACATGTTGTGCTGATCTCGACGTATGAACTCGGCCACCAGCCGTTCGGCCTGGCCTCGCCGGCCGCCTGGCTCGAACAGGCCGGTGCGACGGTGCGCTGTATCGATAGTGCCGTCGAGCCGCTCGCACGGGGCATGCTGCACGATGCGGTGTTGATCGGCCTCTATGTGCCGATGCACACTGCTACCCGCATGGCCGCCGATCTATTGCCACAACTGCGCGCCGTCGCCCCGGCGGCCTTGATCGTCTGCTATGGCCTGTACGCTCCGCTTAACGAAGCGTTCCTGCGCGAGCGGGGTGCAGATGCCTGTATCGGCGGCGAGTTTGAAGCGGCACTGGTCGAACTCTATCAGGCAATACTGCGCGGTGAACGAGCCAGGCCCCCCCTGGTAAACCTCGACCGACTTGCGTTTCTGGTGCCTCAGCGAGCCGGGTTACCGCATCACACCGCATATGCCACGATGATCACGGCCGATGGGCCGCTACCGACCGGCTATACCGAGGCGAGCCGTGGTTGCAAACATACCTGCCGCCATTGCCCGATTGTGCCGGTGTATGGCGGGCGCTTTCGGGTAGTGCCGCGTGATGTAGTGCTCGAAGATATCCGCCGCCAGGTGGCGGGTGGGGTGCGGCATATCACCTTTGGCGATCCGGATTTCCTCAATGGGCCGGGGCATGCATTGCCGCTGGTTCATGCGCTCCATGCCGAGCATCCACACCTCAGCTATGATGTAACGGTGAAGGTCGAGCACCTGCTCAAACACGCCGATCTGCTGCCCGATCTGCGTGATACCGGCTGCATCCTGGTGACAAGTGCGATCGAGGCGCTCGATGATCGCATTCTGGCTATCTTCGACAAACGCCATACGCGTGCCGATGTGGCCCAGGCTGCCCAGTTGCTGCGCAGTGTCGGGCTGGCACTCAATGCTACCTTTGTCGCATTTACTCCCTGGACGACACGGGCGCTCTATTGCGACTTTCTGGCGGCGATTGCCGATCTTGATCTGATCGACAGTGTGTCGCCGATTCAGTATGCCATCCGGCTGCTTGTGCCTGCCGGCTCACGCTTGCTCGAACTTGCCGACATGCAGCAGTATATTGGCCCCTTCGACCCGGCAGCGCTTGCCTACCCCTGGGATCACCCCGACCTGGCACTCGATCGGCTGCAGCGTGCAGCAATTCACCTGGCGCAGGGTAGTGTGCCGCGTGGCGAAACGCGGGCCGACTTCTACCGGCAGTTGCTTGAACTGACGGCTGCAGAACTCGGAGAGGCACCAAGAGTAGCACTCGAACATCGCCTTGCCCGACCACCGATTCCGTATATGAACGAGCCATGGTACTGCTGAGCAGAGCCTGCTGAGGGGTCGTCGGCCCCTACGTATTTCTAGAAAACAGACACATGGCGTCGGCAAAGCTGACGCCATGTGTCTATCGCAACTCATTGGCGAATACGTACAAAAACATCCACACCGGGTAGTGGTTTCCCAACAGTGGGGCAGCAACGGCATGCTACAGTAGGGATGCCACACAATGGCGTGTGGCCTGTGAGGTCGAAGAATCGTGGCCGGCAGCCATCACGATGCGACCTCACGCAGCTCGCTGCAGCGCGGCGCGTGTCAGTTCCGCGCTGCGGCTGTCACAAAGGAGTGCGAGATAATGAGAGCACTAGTTGTCTATGCCTCGTGGTTCGGCCACAACCGGACCGTCGCCAGGCGTATTGCCCAGGAGCTTGAAGCCCACCAGTACACTACGGTCTGCGCACCGATTTCGCAGATCACCCCGGCCGATCTGATCGGCTGTGATCTGCTGGTGCTTGGCAGCTATACGCATACGAGCCATGCCAGCAAGAACCTGCATGCACTGATCGACAACACGCCACTGGTACGATTGCAACGCATGGAGATCGGACTGTTCGGGGTGCGTACACCAAATGGATCAACCGATGGGATCGATGAGTTGATGCTGCATCTCGCCCAACTGGATCTTGAACCGGCGGTTGCGCCATTGCGAATCAATCTGCGGGCGCCTGACTTCCTGCCGCAGACATGGCTTGGGCCGGAGGTCGAGGAGCGAATCGTGGCCTTTGCCGATGAACTCGCCGAAGTCGGCATTGCTGCGTGATGGCACATGCGACCGGCAATCGACATCGAACGGATCCTGGCACACTATGATCTGGGGCGGCTGATCCACGTCCAGAGCGCCGCCCATGGCTTCGTCAACCAGACGGCCGTCGTCGTAACCGAAGGCGGCCGTTTTGTTGTGCGCCGGAATCATCAGCGCTTTGGCTTGCCGGCACAGCGGCGGCGTCATGCGCTCATCGGACGCCTGTATGCCGGTGGGATCCCAACTGCACCGCTGGTGGCCGCACGTGATGGCGAAACACTGGTAGTGATCGACGGGCGTGGCTGTGAGGTGCAAGAATATATCGCCGGCGATGATTTCGACCCACAGTGCCCGGCACAGCTCGACTCAATCGGAATGTTGCTGGCCCAGTACCATGAAGTAGCGGCAACGGCAGCCCCACCGGTCACCGATGACCCGCCGCGCTATACCCCCCAGCGTATCGGTGCGCTGGTCGAACAGTTACTCGAACGTGATGTCATGGGCGAGCTCCACGATGCGCTGGCCTGGTATGGCGATCGGGCGGCGCAGTTGCGGATCCGGCTTCCCGACGAACTGCGTGCAACACTGCCGCGTACTATTATTCACGGCGATATTCACCCCGATAATCTGCGCTTTTGCGGCGCGCATGTCAGCGCCTTGCTCGACTTCGACCAGGCCGCAACCGATGTGCGGATCGTCGATCTAGCCGAAGCACTGGTGGCATTCGCCGGCGAGCGCCGCCCCGAAGAGCTGTGGGGTGTCTTTCGCGGCCCGCTCGACCCGCTACGCGCAGCACGGCTGTGTGCCGCGTACCAGGCGCATTCGCCGCTCAGCAGCGCCGAACATGTCGCACTACCTGTGCTGATCGAGTGCCTGTGGCTGACCGGCGAACTCGGGCGTGTGATTTCGACCCCCGAAGGAGCACCGGAGTATCACCTGGCAGTGCTGGATCAAGGGCACCGGCTTGCCGCTGAGCTGTAGGGCCGATCTCATCTGCCGCGAAGGCCGGTGATCCGGCCTTCGCGGCAGATAAGCCCGAGGTTCTAGTGGTGTTCCGGCGCAAGTGCCCAATGCTCGGGCGAGCGCCAGAGGCTCGAAATGATCAACTCACGAATATAGAGCAGCTCCTTCGGCAGCCGATCATACAACCGCATGAACAGCTCGTCGTGTGACAGGATCTCCTTCATCCAGACATCCCGATCAACCGACATCAACTGGTTGAAGAGTTCGGGATCAAAATCTTCCATCCCGTGCCAGTCGATATCTTCATAGCGCGGCATCCAGCCAAGTGGCCCTTCGATGCTGATCGCATGGCCATTGGCACGCTCGACGATCCACTTCAACACACGCATGTTCTCGCCGAACCCCGGCCAGAGGAAACGGCCGTTTTCGTCGGTGCGGAACCAGTTAACCCCGAAAATACGCGGCGGATTCGGGATCGTCCGGCCGAAATTCAGCCAGTGATTGAAATAATCACCCATATGATAACCGCAGAAGGGCAGCATCGCCATCGGGTCGCGCCGTACCTCACCGAGTTTCCCGGCCGCGGCCGCCGTCATCTCCGAACCCATGGTCGCCGCCATATAGACGCCATAGGTCCAGTTGAATGCCTGATAGACCAGTGGTACGACACTACTGCGCCGGCCGCCGAAGATAAAGGCTTTGATCGGAACCCCGTTTGGATTCTCCCACTCCGGGTCGATCGATGGGGTCTGATTGGCGGGCGCCGTGAAGCGTGCATTAGGATGCGCCGCTTTCCGGCCGCAGCCGGGATGCCATTCCTGCCCCTGCCAGTCGATCAGCGACTCAGGCGGTGTGCTGGTCATGCCTTCCCACCAGACATCGCCATCGGGGGTGAGGCCGACATTGGTGAAGATCGTATTGGAGCGAATGGCAGCCATGGCATTCGGGTTTGACTTCTCGGAGGTACCGGGGGCCACGCCGAAGTAGCCAGCCTCGGGGTTAATGGCATAGATCTGACCATCGGCCCCTGGCTTGATCCAGGCGATATCATCGCCGACGGTTGTCACGCGCCAGCCGTCGAACGGCCTGGGCGGAATGAGCATGGCGAAGTTGGTCTTCCCGCAGGCGCTGGGGAAGGCCGCTGCAACATAGGTCTTATCGCCATGTGGATCTTCTACCCCCAGGATCAGCATGTGTTCGGCAAGCCAGCCGTTATCACGTGCAAGCACCGACGCAATACGCAGGGCGAAGCACTTCTTGCCAAGCAAGGCATTGCCGCCGTAGCCACTGCCATACGACCAGATCGATCGTTCTTCGGGGAAGTGCACAATATACTTCTGATCCTTATTGCACGGCCAGGCAACATCCTGCTCGCCGGGTGCCAACGGCACACCAACCGAGTGGACACATGGGATGAACTCACCGTCGTCGCCCAGAACATCATAGACAGCACGCCCCATGCGGGTCATGATACGCATATTGATAACAACATACGGCGAGTCGGTCACTTCGATACCGATATGCGAAATATGTGAACCGAGCGGCCCCATGCTGAACGGCACGATATACATGGTGCGGCCGGTCATGGCCCCATCGAACAAGCGCTGGAGCGTCGCCTTCATTTCGCGTGGTGCCATCCAGTTGTTCGTCGGGCCGGCATCGGCCGGGTTAAGGCTACAGATGAAGGTTCGATCCTCGACGCGTGCAACGTCGTTGGGATCCGAACGTGCCAGAAAGCTGTTGGGCCGTTTCTCGGGGTTGAGCTTGATGAAGGTGCCATTGGCAACCATCTGGTCACACAGTGTATCGTACTCTGCTTGCGAGCCATCACACCAGTGGATGGCAGCCGGCTTGCAGAGGGCAACCATATCGGTGATCCATTTACGCAACTCACCATGACGGACATACGCTGGGAATTCCATGAAACCCTCCATGTCTCGATTAACTCCAGTGCAGATCGCTGCGAATAACGGAAACAACCTCGCCCTTAAGATCAAGGAGCAGGCGGATCGAGGTACGCTGTGCGCAGGAACGTACCGGGCATGCACCGGCCGCAGCAATGTCGGAAGGAATATTATGGGGGCATGCACCGGGGCGACACTTCTCGATCGTCACGGTATAACGTGGCGATCCTGGTGGCCCATCGAGCATCCGTAATCGCAGTGGCGCGTCTTGTAGTTCAGGAAGATGTTCTTGAAGATACGCACGCACAATCGCAAGCATCGGTTGCTGTCGTTTTGGGCGAGCCATCACTGCCTCCTCCTTTGCGCATGTGTCTCATCAATGCGCGTAGCTGCAGTGTAGCCGATTGCGTTCGCCCGGCGCGGGAGCATCATATTACTGCCGGTTATGATATGTCAACACATATAGCCGGCGTGCTTGACCTTACCGCAGGCTGATCGTCGTTGTGCAACAATCAGCCTGTGGCAGTCAGGATACGTAGTTAATAGAGCAGTTGCAGATCAAGCTGGTTCATGAGCGGCCGGCCGGCGAGGTAGCGCCGCAGGTTCTCGCAGAAGAGATCCGTCAGCCGGCTGTTTTCCCGATCGCTGGTGCTGGCGGAATGTGGGCTGATGATGACATTCGGCATCCCCCAGAGCGGATTGTCGGGCGGTAGCGGCTCGCTATCGAAGACATCGGGCGCCGCCATACCGATCTGGCCGCTGTGCAGGGCTGCGACGAGTGCTGCTTCGTCGATCAGCGCACCGCGCCCGATATTGATCAACACCGCGCCATACGGCATACAAGCCAGTTCGGCCGCGCCGATCAAGCGCTCGGTCTCGCGGGTATGGGGTGCAACCAGCACCAGGTAGTCGGCACGGCGTAAGACATCGTGCAGCCGTTCGGGTGGGTAGAGTTCGTGCAGGTTGAGGCTGCTTGGATCCTGTTCGACCGAACGTTTGATACCGATCACCGTCAGGCCGAGCGCCTGTGCCTGGCGGGCAACCTCGACGCCGATCTTGCCGACACCAATAATCGCCAGCGTACGCCCTTCGAGATCGGTTCCGGCATAGCGTTCCCAGCGCTGCTCGCGCTGCTGCTGTTGCAGGCGCAACAGGCCGCGGGTATGCATCAGCATCACCATGCTGCAGAACTCAGCCAATGGGCGGGCATGCATCCCGCTCGCAGTGGTAAAGATCGTCTGTGGCATCCGGCTATCGTACTCCATCTGGCGAACATACTGGCCGATCCCGGCAAAACTGGCCTGGATCCAGCGCACATGCGGTGCAAGATCCGGTAACTCATGGGGATGCGTATAATCGAAATCAAACAAAACCTCAGCACGCCGCAAGAGCTCGCACCAGCGCTGTTCTTGCGCCGGGGTCCGCTCGAAGCGCCCGCCATGGTGATCCGATGGGTAGCGCGTCGGGGCCAGCAGATCCGGTGCGTATACAACATCGAGCAGCGGACTGACGGCGCGAATGCGTTCGACATACTGCGGCTCAAGATAGCTGGCAATCAACAGATTGCATGGATGATCCCTTGACATACGATTCCTTCTAATGAAATTCTTATACAGCGGCTGCATCCTTTTCGACATCGCTGTCGTTACTATAGTGTACACAATAGATACCGCGATGGGATGTGCGTCACTCATCTTCGCCCATCGCCTGAACCCCTCTTTCACGGTCGCCGTATGGCGACCGTTCCTGTTTTTATGCTAGCATAGCGCAGATGATATGCCGCAGATCGCCTGTATATGCAATGAAAGAAGCGCTATGGATCTTGCACTCCCCGACGTATTGCATGGCGGTGAGGTCGGCTCATTTGCCGAGAACACCATCCGCACCCGGCTGCCTGCGATTGCGCGACGCATCTTTCGCGAAAATCAGCTCTCGGCGTCGGTGGCGGCGCAGCTCGAAGCATTGATCGCCGATATTCCCCACACCTCTTTGAGCCCGATTGCCGATAATGCACCGGATGTCGATAGCTGGAACGCAGCACTCGCGCCGTATACTGGTGCCTCGTGGCTCGAAGCGCCCTGGTTTGTCGTCGAGACCTACTTTTATCGCCGTGTGATCGCGGCCACCCGATATTTTCATGGCGGCATCGATCCGTTTAGCCTGCAGAAGCGCCTGGGGCTGAACACCAGCAGTGCACCGATTGCCGCTCTTGCCGGCCGCCTTGCCGCCTGGCTTGCCGGAAACTCCCCGCCAACCGCACTTGCACCACTATTGACGATTGCTCTGTGGGGAAACCAGGCCGATCTGAGCCTCTGGCCGGCCGATGCTGCTGCCCATGCCGCCGCCGAAACACTGCATACCGACGAAACGCAGATTATTGTGAACGATACCGCCGCCGTTGCTGCGTATCTTGCCCGGCCTACCCCACGGATCGATCTGGTGGCCGATAATGCCGGCTACGAACTGGTATGCGATCTGGCGCTTGTCGATCTCTTGCTGCATGGCGGCCTGGCACACCAGGTGGTTGTGCATGTCAAACTCCACCCGACATTCGTCTCGGATGCAACCGAGGCCGATGTTCATGCCACGATTGCCCACCTCGGCACTGCCGCCGACGCACCTACCCGGGCGTTTGGCACACGGTTGCAGGCTGCGCTCGACGCGCACCGGCTGCAATTGCAGTGCCATCCGTTCTGGACATCGCCGCTGGTCGGGTGGGAGATGCCCGCCGATCTGTATAGCACGCTGAGCCACACCAGGCTGTTGATCAGCAAAGGGGATGCCAACTATCGCCGCTGGCTCGGCGATCGCCGCTGGCCGTTCTCGCTGCCGTTTTCGCGAGTCGTGCATTACACCCCGGCACCCCTGCTTGCCCTGCGCACCTGTAAATCCAACCTGATTGTCGGCCTTGATCCGCTGAAGCCGGCAGAGCTCGCTGCGTGCGATCCGGGCTGGCTGACGAATGGGCGCTGGGGGGTGATCCAGTTTTCGGCAGCAACGCCCCCATAAACGCCATATCGGCATATGTTCATCATTGGTGCATATCTGCTGCAACAAGCATGGCACCCTGAAACGTCATACCCCATGCAAGCTTCCTGCATGCAGGGGCGACATGTAAGTGAAAGGAATCCACCATGAGTGATTCGACCAGCGGCAACACACCGCAGCACGAAGGGCAGACGCCT
>CALLZL010000064.1 GCA_937859575.1 uncultured Chloroflexota bacterium | reverse complement strand
ATGTCTCGGGCAAAGGCCTGCCGGCGGCATTGCGTATGGCGGTTGCCCGTACCGTCTTCCGCCACGAAGCTCGCCGCAATACACCGCCGGCGACAACGCTCGCCGCCGTCAACCGGGCTGTCATCAGCGAGATCCCGCAGGGGATGATCACCATGCTGTATGCGGTGCTCGAACCCCGGCTTGGCCGCTTGCATTTCGCGAATGCCGGCCACCTCTACCCGGTGTTGATTAATGGCCAGGTGAGCGAGCTCGAACTCTCGGGCCTGCCGCTGGGGGTCGATGACGAGAGCGATTATGGCGAGGCGAGCACGATACTGCATCCTGGCGATACCGTGCTGCTCTATACCGACGGTATTATCGAGGCGGCCAATGCAGCCGATGAGATCTATGGCTACGAAAGGCTCGAACACCTGCTTGCCACAACCAGCCCCAAGCCACGCGCCCTGGTTGCCGCCCTGCTCGCCGAGCTGCGCTCGTGGAGTCTTGCCGCTCAGACCGACGATATTACGATGGTTGTTGTGCGCCGCCGCCTCACCGATGTGGGTGCCGAACTGCGCAGTGTTGCCGATGATGTGCTTGGTGCCGAACGCGCTGCCGAACTCTGGCAGGTGCTGCCGCTGCCGGCCGCGAGCGCCCCGGCCGATACATGGCGGCAGCACCTTGCAGCACTCATCAGTGCCGCTCAGAGCCGCTTTGGCCGCGGATTGGCCCGCGAGCTCAACGGCCAGCTACGCCTCGCACTCGAAGAGTATCGATCCTGAACCTGCCATTCGGTATGCGGTCGGGTGTCATGCCGAGCGGCTCTGGCGCGAAGTAGCTCGTTGCGCTTCGGAAAGTGTTTCGGCGGCTCAGGCCAAATGTATACGCCTGGAGTGAGTAGTGACCGCTGCGCACAATAAAGAAGAAACTGGTATCATACAGGTACTACTGCGCAGCCGCGGCGCAACCGATGGTGGGAGCATGTCATGAGCGTCAACGAACCGATCAACTTCATGCCGCTCGATCTCGATACCTTCAGTGGTAGCGAGCGTTTCATGGCCGGAACGCGCCTTGGCGCAGCCTTCAGCCAGGGCATTCGTGCCTACCTGCGTGCCGACTATGCTCATGCCGTCGAACACTTCCGCTCTGCCTTGATCGCTGCCTATATCGAAGGCGAAGAGCGCGCTCAGATCTATAATCGCGAGCGTGCGATCATCTATCTCTACACCGGTAATGCCCTCGCCTTTCAGGAAGATTGGGGCGGTGCATTGCACGAATACCTTGAAGCAGTGCAGACCGATCCGCAACTTGCCGAAGCACACTACAATCTCGGGGTGGCCTTCGCTGCGCAGGCCAAGCTCGATAAAGCGATTGCGGCATTCAAGGAAGCGCTCGAACATAACCAGCAACTCTACGAAGCCCATTTCTCGCTCGGCCGCTGCTACCAGCGGCTTGATGACGCCGGGCGAGCCTATATTCACTACGATCAGGCATGTAATGCGCGGCCGCAGGCTGCTGAGCCACGCTACTATATGGGCCTCATGCACCAGAGCCACGGTGCCTTCGAGCTCGCCCAACGCTGTTTTACCGAGGCATTGCGCGTCGAACCGACCTTCATCACCCCCGAGGTGCAAGATGATGCGCTTGTCAATCGCTCCGAGGAAGAGGTCGCCCAGTGGTATTACCGCCTGAGTCATGATCTCAAACAGCAGGGGTACGAAGAAGAGGCCGAACGTATCTATCGTGCCTTATTGCAGTGGCGCCCGCAGGAGCATGCCGCCCGCTATCTGCTTGGCAATCTGTTTGCCCGCACTCGCCGGCTCGACCAGGCGATTGAGATCTATCGCCAGATCCCATCCTACGATCCGCATTTCGTCGATGCGCGAGTTCGTATTAGTACCATCCTGAAGATGCAGTCGCATATCCGCGAAGCCTATGATGTGCTGTTCGATTGTGCCCGCCAGCATCCGGCTGATGGACGCTTATTCCTGAGCATGGGTAAGATCCTGTATGATCTTGGTAAAGGCATGGCCGCCGTCAAAGCCTTCGAGCGTGCCGTTCAGCTCCTGCCGCATGATGCGCAGGCTCACTATCTGCTCGGCTTCATGTATAATGCCATGGGGCGCGAAAGCTGGGCACTTGCCGCATGGCGCAAGGCTGTCGAGCTGGCCCCCGATGCTCACTCGCTACGCTATGATCTCGGCTATATGTATGTACGCCGCAACCGTTTCGATCTCGCAGCCCGCGAGTTCGTTCGAGTCCTCCAGTTCTGGCCCGACGATATCGAAACCAACTTCATGCTCGGCCTGTGCTTCAAAGAACTGATGGAACCGGCGCGTGCCATCCCGTTGTTCGAGAAGGTGCTGCGCCGCAATCCACGCCATACCCAGGCGCTCTACTATCTGGGTGCCTGCTACCTGCAGATCGGCAATACATCGCTTGGCAAGGCCTATTTGCGCCGCTATGATTATCTTGCCGCTCAGGAACATCAGGCCGGGCCGCCGGGCCGCCGCCTGACGCCGCGCATCCGCAGCGCCAATGTTGCCGGCTGAACCAATCGCCGGTCGTGCTGGCATGCCGTCGGGGGTCGTATGGAACGAGTGCTCGTCAACATTCCGTCGAATCCACGCTTCGAACGCGTCGTACGCGCCAGTGCCGATGAAATCGGCCAGGCGCTGGGCCTTGCCCCCGAACGGATCGAAGATCTGAAGCTCGCTGTCTCGGAAGCGGTGAATAATGCCATCGAACATGGTAACCACCGCGAGGCCGCCCGCATCGTCGAAGTGACCTTCATCCTTCAGCACGAAACGCTCGAAATCCGTATTCGCGATGAAGGCGGTGGTGTCGATCAGCTCGATTTCTCACGCCGCGTTGTTGAAGAACAGAACCTCGAAAGCGGTATGCACCGTGGCTTCGGCATGTATCTGATCGGTGCATTGGTTGATGATTACGAACTTGAAACTACACAGCATGGAACAACCCTGATACTTCGTCTCTATCGGAAGGGCCAGCAAGATGTCGAATGAGGTGATCCGCCGCGAAGAGTTCGGCGATGTTGTTGTTTTGCATATTACGACGAATAGTGTCGATGCGATGTCGGCGGCAGCGATCGAAGCTGCATGCAGTGCCATGCGGCCGATTACCGTGCTTGATTTCGCTAATGTTGCCTTTATCAATTCGGCTGGTATCTCGGCCCTGCTGAAATTCGTCGTGACGGCACGCAAATCGGGATATAAGCTCTTCGCCATGCATGTAAGCCCGCATCACCAGAAGATCTTCAAGATGGTCGAGATGTCGCGCTTTATGCCGCCGATCGAGGAACGTGAACTCGCTGCCTATCGTTGAGCGATCGGCTCATGCAGCTCGAGTTTACAATCCGATTACAGCTATACGACAAAGCCTTGAAAGGATGTTATCAGATGAGCGTATGTATGTTAGAATAGTAAAAATACGATAGTGTAGCGCTGTCACGCTATGCGCATCCTAATTCGCGGAACGTTTTCGCCTCCTTCAGCGTCACGTATCCGTCGGCCAGTATCCAACGTTGCCGCATCGCAGGGTCATCAGAACACTATGAACGGAGACTAGCGTATGTCCACGCCGATAGGTGTCCCATCATCGAACGACAATGGCCAGACGGTCTTGATTGTGGAAGACGATGCAGCAACACGTCGGCTGTATAAGTTCCTGCTGACGAATGGCGGCTATGCGGTGCTCGAAGCCGAAGATGGTGTTGTTGCTCTCGAACATCTGGCCCGTCAGCGGTGTGATCTGGTGATTACCGACATGAACATGCCGCGCATGGATGGTATGGATCTGATCCGCGCCATTCGCCGCGACCATAGCGATCTGTATGTGATCCTGATTACGGCCTTTGGAACACCCGATACCCAGAAACAGGCCATGCGGATCGGTGCCAACGATTACCTTGCCAAACCGTTCGACTTCGAAGAACTCGAACGCCGTGTGCGCAACTATTTCCAGAGCCGCACCCAATCGGTCTGAAATTCTTTAATACCTTGCACGACAATGCCGGGCGACGCCCGGCATTGTTGCGTTCCCGATCCTCGTCGGCAGCACGGAAATATCGCCAAACTGCTGCCAAAACGATACGAAATGTGTTCCACTATACTGTTTTTTTACAACTATACTGGCGTAACAAACCTGCACCGGGTGTGCCTCCTGTTTGCTTTCGAGGAGCCATCATGGCAACGTTTCATTCTGCTCCTGAGCCACTTGTGGTTGAACATATTCTGGTTGTTGAGGATGATGAAAGCATCCGTGCCTTGTGCGTGCGGATCCTGCAACGCAGCGGGTATCAGGTCTCGGCAGTCGCGCATGGTCAGGCGGCGCTCGATTTCCTCGATCATGTGCAGGTTGATCTGGTGTTGACGGATCTCAACATGCCGTATATCGATGGCATGGCGCTCCTGCAACGGCTCCGCGAACGTCGTTCCCAGGAGGATGTGATCATGCTGACGGCCTATGGCTCGATCGAGACGACACGCGCAGCGCTGAAGCTTGGTGCTGTCGATTTTCTGACCAAGCCGATCGCAATCGACGAACTGCTGCTTGCCGTTCGCCGTGCCCTTGAAGTGCGGCGTATTCGTGTCGAAAAGCAGCGCCTCTCCGAAATTATTACGCTCTATGAGATCAGCCAGGCATTGACGACCATCCGCGACACCGAGCAGGCAGTGAGCGAAATCCTTGCGCTGCTCTCGCGGTATTTTAACCCCGCGATGATTGATCTCTCGCTCATCCATCCGGATGAGAGTTCGATCGAGATCCTTGCCTGCCATGGCCGTACAACGCATGCGATCAGTTGCCCGGTTGATCTGGCTGGCGGTGAAGCCGCGATCGTTGCTGCGCATACTACGCTTGTCGGTGGTTGCCCAAATCATCCTGCCAGCCACCAGGCACGCCTCATTCTGCGCTCCGGTGACCGGATCATCGGTGTCTTGCAACTTTTACGCCAACAGATCCAGCCTCCGTTCGATTTCGATGATCATACACTCCTCGCCGTCTGTGCATCGCAGATTGCGGTGGCACTTGATAACAGCCGGCTCTACAAGCGGCTGATCGACCAGAGTATGGAGACGATCATTGCGCTTGCGGCGGCGATTGATGCCCGTGATCCATATACCCACGGCCATTCCGAACAGGTTGCGCATTATGCGGTGTGCCTTGCCGAAAGCATCGGTATTGAACCGCAGCGCATCGAGCGGCTTCGCATCGGTGCTCTGATGCATGATATCGGGAAGATTGGGATCCGTGATCACATCTTGCTCAAACCCGGCCCACTCACGCCCGACGAACGTGCGATCATGGAGACCCATGCCAGCATTGGTGCTGAGATGCTGGCCAATATTTCGAGTCTGCACGACATCCTGCCGATTATTCGTAGCCACCACGAACGAATCGATGGTTATGGGTATCCGGATCATCTTGCCGGTGATCGCATCCCGCTCGAGGCACGTATTGTTGCGATTGCCGATGCCTTCGATACCATGACATCACATCGTGCCTATCGCCCTTCTCTCCCGCTCGATGTAGCCCTCGCCGAACTTCGTCGCGGACGCGGCACCCAATGGGATGCCACACTCGTCGATCATTTTATGGCCCTGATCGATACCCGCTGGGAGACTCTGCGCTTCGTGGAGGTTCGCCGACCACAGGTTGCCTGATGGATTTTTCGGGTTGGGCGGCCAAGCTTCACGGACGCTGACAGCACCCCGCCTATCAACTCGCATAATGAAGAATCGTATGTTATAATAGCCACGGCTTATAACAGAACGACAGGCTGCGCCGGCCTGATCGCGATTAACAAGGAGCAACAGCGTGGCGCTCGAAAAAGAAGACAAAACAACAATCATCACTGATTATCAGGTGCATGGCACCGACACCGGTTCGCCGGAGGTTCAGGTGGCTCTGCTTACCGAGCGTATTAATCAGATGATCGAACACCTCAAGATCCATATCCACGATCACCACTCGCGGCGTGGCCTGCTTAAGCTGGTTGGGCGGCGGCGGCGGTTGCTGGCCTACCTGAGCAACAAAGATCGCGAACGATACCGGGCGCTGATCAAACGCCTCGGCCTGCGTGGGTAGCGAGGGGTAGCTGGGCAGATGATGGACGGGATTGTTTCGCTGTTTCGCTTCTCATACTGCCTCTTTTTACCCGGATCTGATACGACCATATGTGTACGGGTTCAGGGATTGCTTTCCCTGAACCCGTATCTGTTATAAGCTGTATGAGGGGCCTGTTGCGCTGGAATGGCTAGCACATCAGGCCAGGCTGTGGGGTCGAGCCCCACACATCAGGAGGGGTGTCAGGGATTGGAGGCTGCCGCCGGCATGGTCGGAGTCGGCCTCCAGTGCCTGACCCCCTACGTCGGGCCGTACCGTTCGGCCCCAAGTAAGGAAGTAGTATGTCAGAGCGACAGATCCATTCAGTAAGCGCAGAGATCGCCGGCCGGACGCTGACGATCGAAACAGGCCGTTTTGCCGAGCAGGCCGATGGCGCGGTCACGGTACGGTATGGCGATACCCTATTGCTGGCGACGGTCGTCGGCGCGAAAACCGCCCGTGAAGGTATCGACTTCTTTCCGCTGACTGTCGATTACGAAGAGCGCATGTATGCTGCCGGCAAGATCCCCGGAAGCTTCTTCAAGCGTGAAGGCAAGCCGACCGAAACCGCGATTCTCACCTCGCGCCTGACCGATCGGCCGTTGCGCCCGTTGTTCCCCGAGGGGTATCGCAATGAAGTGCAGATCATTATTACCACGTTCTCAATCGATCTGGTAAATGATCCCGGCCCGCTGGCGATCATTGGTGCCTCGGCTGCCCTGGCGATCTCCGATATCCCGTTTCTTGGGCCGGTCGGCGCGGCACAGGTCGGCTATCTCGACGGTACGATCGTCATCAATCCGCCAATGAGCGATATGGCCTCCAGCAAGCTGGATCTGGTTATTGCAGGCACCAAAGAGGCCGTTCTGATGGTCGAAGCCGGTGCCGGCGAATTGTCGGAAGAAGCATTGCTCGACGCAGTGATCGAGGGCCATCGTGTCAGCCAGCAGATCTGTGATCTGCAGCTTGAACTGGTGAAGCTTGCCGGCCGGCCGAAGCGGGCCTTCGAGCCGCCGGCGGTTGATCACTCGCTCGAAGAGTCGTTGACGGCCTATATCGGCCGGCGGCTCAAGGATGCGATCAACAACCCCGACAAGACGGCACGCCAGGATGCGACCGATGCACTCAAGGCCGAGGTGCTCAAGCACTTTACCGCCGATGAACCCGAAGAAGAACTCGCCGCCCGCACGAAGGCGGTTGATGGAGCGTTCGAGAACCTGCTTTACGAAGAGGTGCGCTCGGCAATCCTCACCAATGGTATTCGGGTTGATGGTCGTGAATTGAGCGAAATCCGCCCGATCTCGGTCGATGTCGGTGTTATTCCACGGGTCCATGGCAGCGGCCTCTTTACCCGCGGCCAGACACAGGTGGTCACGATTGCAACGCTTGGTTCGCCGGGGGATGAGCAGCGCCTTGATGATCTCGGTATCGAGACCACCAAGCGTTATATTCATCACTATAACTTCCCGCCATTCTCGCCGGGCGAGGTCAAGCGCCTTGGTTCGCCGCGCCGCCGTGATATCGGCCATGGCGCACTGGTCGAACGTTCACTGCTTGCGGTGCTGCCGAGCAAAGATGCCTTCCCCTACACCTTACGCCTGGTGTCGGAAACCCTCTCATCGAATGGTTCGTCTTCGATGGCGTCGGTGTGTGGTTCGAGCCTGGCATTGATGGACGCGGGGGTACCGATTTCACGGCCGGTAGCCGGCGTTGCGATGGGCCTGATCACCGGCGAACATGGTGCCTGGAAGGTATTGACCGATATTCAGGGGATCGAGGATCACCTCGGCGACATGGACTTCAAGGTTGCCGGTACGCGTGATGGGATCACCGGCCTGCAGATGGATATCAAGACGACCGGAATCACCTACGATATTATGCGTCAGGCATTCGAGCAGGCACGTCAGGGGCGGCTCTTCATTCTTGATAAAATGGAAGCCGTGATTGATACGCCGCGCCAGGAACCGTCGGAGTATGCACCACGTATTCTGACCATCCAGATCAACCCCGAGAAGATCGGCGCTCTGATCGGGCCAGGTGGTAAGACGATCCGCAGCATTACCGAGGCCACCGGAGCCCAGATCGATGTCGAAGATGATGGTCGTGTCTTCATTTCGACAGCCGACGGGGAGTCGGCCAAGAAGGCTGCCGGGATGGTCGAAGCACTAACCCGCGAGATCAAGGTTGGTGATATCTTCCTTGGCAAAGTCGTGCGGATCATGCCGTTCGGTGCCTTCGTCAACCTTGTCCCCGGCAAAGACGGTATGGTGCATGTGTCGGAACTCGACACATCCCGCGTCGAGAATGTCGAGGATGTGCTGAAAATGGGTGACGAGATCAACGTGATGGTGATTGCCGTCGAACCCGGTTCAGGTAAGGTGAGCCTGTCGCGCCGTGCACTCCTGACAGGCGAGACGGCCGAAGATCGGATCGCCGCCGGTGCCGGCCGTGGTGCCCGTAGCGGTGGTGATCGTGACCGTGATCGCGGTGATCGGCCGCGCCGCCGGCCATAATCGCCCACAGCCGTTCGTTGTGTGGAGGGCGATAGTGCCCTCCATACTTCTTTTCTGCAAATTCAGAGGCAGTGATGCGAATTTCCAGCAAAGGGGAGTATGGCCTGCGGGCGCTGCTAGATCTCGCACTGCACTATGGCGAGGGGCCGATCCAGAGCCGTGATATTCATGTTCGCCAGGCTATCGACGAGAATTACCTGAACCAGATCTTGATCGTACTGCGCCGCGCCGGCCTGATCGAGAGCGTTCGCGGCCCGCAGGGCGGGCATCGCCTGGCGCGCCAACCAGATCAGATTACCGTGCTTGAAGCCGTCGTTGCCCTTGAAGGGCCACTCCTGCCGATCGATTCCGGCCGTGAAGGGCTTGAACCGGCCGAGCCAATCGATCGTGAAGTCATCCGCGAGATGTGGCATGAAACCCGCGCCGTTCTTGAAGCGCACCTCGGCGCTCTGACCATCGAAGAGCTGAGTCGCCGCAAACGTGGCCGTATTGGCGAGGTCATGTACTATATCTAACGGCTAATTGACCATCAGGCCGTTTGCTTCGAGCCAGAAGCGCATCCATGCCATACCCCCCAGCATGACGCTGGTCGTTACCAGGGCGATCATTGCCGGGCGTGCCAGTTGCGTCAGGTGCGCAATACGTCGTTCATACCCCAGCATCAGGGCGATCACCAGCACATTCACCGCGAACAGAATACCAACGATGCCGCTCCAGGCGATGATCGCAATCGGCCAGTACATGAAGCCGAGATTGCCATACATGGCGACCAGCACCAGCGCATTGAGCCCCAGCACGCCAGCCAGTTCATGCCAGCCGGCGATAATCGGCTGCTGCTCATCGGGATCATCACGTAACGACATGTTAATCACCAGCAGCATAAAGACCGCCATTGTGATTCCCATACCGATGCCTGTGAGGGTGCGCAGATCATTGCGTGGCGTATACAGGTGCGGCAAAAACAGATCACGAAACAGTGAATTGAAGCCATCGACAGCCATGACGCCCACAAACAGCAGCAGGGTGATTGTGATCGGTAATGGCGGCAGCCGAACCGCCCGCGCTCGCCCGATCACCAGCAGCACGAGGGTTGTCAGCAGGAAGCTGCTGTAGATTCCGGTATTACGGGCACACAGCGGCAGCTGGACGCCGCCAAGCTCGACATTATGGATCTGAGCGCAGACCCCGTGCACAACTGCATACATCTTCCAGTTGAGCGGCATTGATGGCCAGAGCAGCAATGCGAGAAGCAGAACCGCCCCCAACCCGATGAAGGCTGCACGCCATGAACGATCGCGTGCCACATCGGCAGCGGCTCGCTGTGCCTGGCGTGCGGCAACCTCCTGCTGTGCCAGAGCAATCACTTCATCACTCGTTCGATCACTCATGCTGCCCCCTGCCGTGTACTGTCGAGGAGCTGTTCGATCTCTTCATAGTTCATGATACCGAGCCGCAGTGCGGTAATAGTTCCCTCTTCATTAATCAGTACTGTATACGGGATATTCTTCGCACCGTAGCGATCGGCAATATCACCGGCCGGATTGGCGATCAGCAGGAAGCGTACGCCGACTTCGGCGGCAAATGCCTCGAAGAGTTCGGGTTGTTCGAGTTTGTTGATCCCCAGCACCACCACCCGATCACCGTAGCGATCGGCGATCTGCTGCAGATCCGGCATTTCGGCCCGGCATGGCTCGCACCATGTCGCCCAGAAATTGATCAACACCTGGCGCCCACGGAGCGCGCTGAGGGTCGTATTGCTACCGTCGGGCAGCGTATAGGCAAAATCGGGTGCCGGCCGGCCAATAGTTGGAAAGTCGTTCCCACGATCGATCATCTGCGAAGCTGGGGCAATTGCGGCTTCACCACTCGCTGGTAGCGGTTCAGCCGGCGTTGGGGTACTGCAACTTACCAACAGGAGCCCGCAGATCAAGAGTATACGATAGACCATATCCATACTCACAGTGCCGCAGCGCCGTTAAAACTCGACCGGCGCAGATCGCGATCAAGGCGCGGGTAGGCCGTCAAGACAACAGCCAGGCCAAACAGGATGCCGGTGATGATTCGTAGCCAGAAGTTTGGCGTGCCGATATCATTCCCACCACTGCGCAGGCCGAGCTGGATCACATCTTCGAGCATGTGAGAACCTCCGTCGAGCAGGATCGGTATGGTCAGCAGGCCTCCGGCCCAGAACGGGATCGGTTGCAGCCGTTCGCGCACGAAACCGAAAGCCAGGCCACCGGCGAGCAGTGTGGTATAGAGCGCCACATCACGATGACAGAAAGCAACCTGGTAGCCATACACAAAGAATGAGCGATCGGAGATCTGGTGGCACAGTGGTGTATAGATCCAGAACAGTATGCGGCCAAGCAGCGGGTAACCTGCGGCAAAGGCCAGTGGCGAAAGCCACGGAAGACCGGCATACACAAGCAGCAACAGATTGACGACCCGCAACCAGTGCCGTAACCCCCAGCGGACACCACGCTCAAATATGGCCAGCCAGCCACTGCCGTTTGCTGTATGACTCATGCAATGTTCCTGTTGTGTCTGATGCTCATCTGCACATGATACCATTTTTTCGGCTTGCCGGAAGTATCGCCGTCTGACACGAGGGCGACGTCAAAGGCACCTCCGGTGGGGGTTCGGGGGCGGCTTCCGCCCCCGAATATTCTTTTCTGGGTGTTGCTGGCGGCGAAGCCGCC
>CALLZL010000063.1 GCA_937859575.1 uncultured Chloroflexota bacterium | reverse complement strand
ACCCGCGCCCCACAGCTGGGGATCGCCTTCCGCGCCTACCAGCAGTTCTGGCGGCTGGCCGGCATCGATCACCTGCACACCAATGGGCTACGCAACAAGTTCTGCGAAAGCGCCGAATCGGTGGTTGATTGGGTACGTGCCTGCCTCACGCCCCTCTTCGGCGGCTGTCAGGTCATGCCGGTTCTCTCTTCCGGCCAGTGGGCCGGCCAGGCCCCTGATACCTATGCACGGGTCGGCAGTATTGACCTGATGTATCTGTGTGGCGGTGGTATTATGGCGCATCCCGCCGGGGTCGCCGCCGGGGTAGCGAGTGTACGCCAGGGTTGGGAGGCAGCACTCGCCGGCGTATCGATCGAAGCATACGCCACCACCCATCCAGAGTTGCAACAGGCAATTGAGGTATATGGCCGATGAGCAAACTGCTGCTGACCTATTACGGCGATGATTTCACCGGCTCAACTGATGTGCTCGAAGCGCTGACATTGGCTGGTGTGCGGACGGTGCTCTTTCTGACACCCCCAACCCCCGATCTGCTGCACGAGCGCTTCGCCGACCTGCAGGCCTTCGGCATCGCTGGAATGAGCCGCTCGTGGACACCGGCGCAGATGGATCAGCGCCTGCCGCCGATCTATGCCCAGTTGCGTGCTACCGGTGCGCCATTGATACACTACAAAGTCTGCTCGACTTTTGATTCATCCCCAAGTATCGGCAGTATCGGCCGGGCACTCGATCTCGGCGCAACGGCATGTGATACTCCGCTGGTGCCGCTGCTGGTTGGTGCGCCGCCATTACGCCGCTATACCCTGTTTGGTAACCTGTTTGCCACGGTCGGTAGCGAAACCTACCGGCTCGACCGGCACCCGACCATGGCACATCATCCGGTCACGCCAATGGGCGAGAGCGACCTGCGGCGGCACCTGGCACAGCAGACACAGAAGCCGAGTGCCTTGTTCGATATTCTGCACCTCGGTGGATCGGATGGAGAGGTGGATCAGCGTTTTGCCCAGCTGCGCGAACAGGGCGCCGCAGTCGTTCTGTTCGATGTGCTTGAAGAATCGCATCTGGCGACGATCGGTCGCCTGATCTGGCAGATGCGTGGCGATCAACCGCTGTTTGTTGTCGGTTCATCGGGGGTCGAGTATGCGCTGACCGCATACTGGCGGGCGAGTGGCGGGCTGCCGCCACTCACGCCGCCGGCACCGGCTGCCGCCGCCGACAAGATCATCGTCGTATCGGGTAGCTGTTCGCCTGAGACGGAACAGCAGATCCGCCGGGCAGCGGCGACCGGTTTTGCGGTGATTGCGCTCGACACCCCCCGGCTGGTGGATCCAGCGACCGCCGATGCAGCGGCCGACGCAGCGATCCGGCTGGCAGCGTCGGCACTCGCCGCCGGGCGCAGTGTTGTGCTGCATACCAGCCTCGGCCCACACGACCCGCAGATCGCAGCGACCCGCGCACAGTTGGCGATGCTTGGCCTGCCATCCGAGCAGATGGCCGACTTCATCGGCACACAGCTTGGCCGGATCCTTGCTGCCGTGGTACGCCAGTATGGTGTGCGGCGCGTCGTCGTTGCCGGTGGTGATACCTCGGGCCATGTGACCAGTACTCTGGGGATCTATGCACTCGATATGCTGACCCCAATCGCGCCTGGATCGCCGCTCTGCCGCGGCTATGCCGCTGACCCGGCGATCGATGGCATCGAGATCGCCCTCAAAGGCGGCCAGGTCGGCAAGGTGGATTATTTTGCCCATGTGCGGCAAGGCAGCAATAGTCGATAACCGTATGAAACTACGCACAATACCGAAAGGAACACACCAATGACGACAATCGCACTTCTGGGGGCAGGCGGCAAGATGGGGCTGCGGATCACCGATCGCATGCGCGACTCGGAATATGCCATGCGCTATATCGAGATCGATCCCGAGCGACAGGGCCGCCTGCACGAGCGCGGGGTGACCGTCACACCACAGGATGAAGCACTCGCGGATGCGGATGTTGTGATCATGGCACTACCCGATGCCCTGATCGGCCGGCTAGCACCCGCAATCGTCGCACCGCTCAAGCCGTGTGCCACGGTGATCTGCCTCGATCCTGCGGCACCCATGGCAGGCCAGCTGCCGCCGCGCAACGATATCACCTACTTCATCACCCACCCATGCCATCCACCGGTATTCAACGACGAGATCGATCTGGAGGCGCGACACGACTACTTTGGCGCTATCAAAGCCCGGCAGCATATCGTCTGTGCGCTTATGCAAGGGCCGGAAGAAGCATACGAACAGGGTGTCGCCATTGCACGCCTGATGTTCGCCCCGGTTATGAATGCCCACCGTATCACAACCGAACAGATGGCGATCCTCGAACCGGCACTGGCCGAGACACTCGCCGCCACCTGCATTACGATTATTCGCGAAGGGCTCGATGAAGCTATCCGGCGCGGTGTACCGCCTGAGGCAGCACGCGACTTCCTGCTGGGGCATATCAATATCGAGCTGGCAATCGTCTTCGGCCAGGTCAGTTCGCCGTTCTCCGATGGTGCCATCAAAGCTATCGAACAGGCGAAATCGGTGTTGTTTCAGCCGGATTGGAAACGAATCTTCGAGCCGGAAGCGATCCAGCAGAGTGTGAATGATATTTCCGGAGTATGAGGCCCGTGTTGCGGCAGGTTGTGTCTTTCGGCCTGCCGCAATGCAGAGATTATATGAAGTGGCCATATGCGGCAACCAGAAAAACATATGTGTATATACAATATAAATTACTTTAGCGCATATCACAATAGATTAACCTGACAGTCAAAGACTTGCAATGTATATACTTTGTGGTATAATCCGTATATACACTTCCATGGGTCGTGTATATATAAGGAGGTTATCCAATGATTAACTTCATCTTATGGTTGCTCTTTGGTGCGCTGGTTGGCTGGCTTGCAAGCCGGGTTATGGGCACCGATGCCCAGCAGGGCGCACTGTTGAATATCGTGGTCGGTATTGCCGGTGCATTCATTGGTGGTATCGTCTTTAATGCACTCGGGATCGGCGGGAGCACAATCAACGACGGCACGTTTAGTGTTGGGGCGCTGGTGGTCTCGTTTATCGGTGCGATCATCTTGCTTGGCATTGTGAACCTGTTCCGTCGTGGGCGGGTCAGGTAGCCGGATCAATCCGGCAAGATCAAGGGGTGCGCAGCAACAGCTGCGCACCCCTTTTGTCTATCCGCCACGCTACACGCAATCAGCGCGGCTCCGGATCACTGCCGGTGGTGGGATTCCAGCCGTTGCGCCGGGCGGCAGCAATAATCAATTCGATAATAACTTGCGATCCACGTTTTTGCCGCTTGGCGGCCAGAAAGGCCAGCGCCGCCTCAACTTCGGTAATCCGCGCCGCTGGAACCGAGATCAAAAGATGCCCACTCTTCCCACTGTCCGACCGTCGTGTCACTTTCACATTATTCACCCATACCAGAACATCTCTTCTTCCGTCTATGAGTCATTATACCATACGAACAAGCAAAATGGCGTATCCCAGTACCATTGGTGTATATACGTTTCTTAAGATATGTATATACAAGCCTTCACCTCGCTCCAATAGAGTCGCCGGTTATCCTGCCTCTTCTGCCAGAAAGTGCCGGATGCGCAACCAGGCCTGCAGGGCAGCCAGCCATGGATGCGGCCGTGTGAATGGGGCCACATCACCAAGGCCGATCCCATGGTGGCCATGCTGGTAGATATGTAATTCAAACGGCACACCATGCTGCTGTAGCGCCGTGGCGAAGAGCAAGCTGTGGGCGACGCCGACCTTCTCATCCGCCCAGGTGTGCCATAGAAAGCATGGCGGTGTGTGCGATGCAACATGCAGCTCAAGCGAGAGAGCCGCGATCTGTGCGTTGGATGGTGCATCCCCCAGCAGGTTCTGGCGCGAACCCTGGTGGGCGATCGATCCCAGCGAAATCACCGGGTAGCACAGGATCCCGAGATCTGGCCGCGACGATGCCCGTTCGATCGGGTCTGCGGCATGTAGATCGCCATGGTCGCAGTGTGTGAGCAGCGTAGCCGCCAGGTGCCCGCCGGCCGATGAGCCGATAACCCCGATTCGCGCCGGATCGATCTGCCAATGGGCGGCTGATGCCCGAACCAGGCGCATGGCGCGTGTCACATCCTGCTGCATACACGGATGACGATAGCCGTCGCTGCCAAGGCGATAGCGCAAAACGAAGCATGTGATCCCGAGGCTGGTAAGCCAGAGCGCATAATCGTGCCCCTCGTGGGCCGCCAGGCTGCGATACCCGCCGCCCGGGCAGATCAACAGCGCAGCACCGGTCGGTTGTGCCGGCAGGTATGGCGTGATGGATGGTCGATCGTGCGCATGCCGGCCGAGTGCGCCTGGTGCGGCTCCCGGCCAGAGCGGAATCGCCCATGTGGGTGTCATCTACAACAGCCTCTCTTCTCAAGTGTCTTCTATGATCGTGCCCTGCATGCGCTATACTACACGGCAGGTCGAAGTTCAACATCGCGGAAGGCCGATGTCGATGAGCGAGCCATCCAATGAAGCCCCGGCACACCACCTGCAAGCCCAGATCATCAAGCTTCAGCAGGATCTGGCCTCCGTGCAGGCACTCTACCGCATTCTTGAAGCTGCGTCGACCGCGCTGGATCTGATTCCGGCACTCGAACGGATCTGCACCGAGCTGGCACAGGTCTATCAGGTGCCGCAGGTTGCCATGGCTGTGTTCGATGAGGATCGGGCGACCCTCACCGTGATTGCCGAATACCTGGCAGCCGGGCGGCCTTCCGGCCTTGGTGAGCAGATTGCCGTCGCCGGCAACCCGATTATGGCCTATATCCTGGCCGAGCAGCGCCCCATGGTGATGGCCGATCCCGCCCGTGATCAGCGGCTGCCCCCACCACTGCGTGAGCTTATGCAGCGCCGGCAGACCGCCTCGCTCATGGTGGTGCCCGTCTGGATCGGCGATATTCTCGCCGGCACGATTGGCATCGATGCCATAGAAGCACGCACTTTCGATGAAGCCGACATGCAATTCGCCATGACTGCGGCGCTGGCAGTGAGCCGTTCACTCGAACAGACACGTCTTCATAGCGCCATACAGCACGAACTGGCCGAACGCCGGCGGGCCGAAGCGATCATCGCCCAACAGCATGCCAGCCTCGCCGAACTATCAACTCCGCTAATTCCGCTTGGCAATCAGCTGCTGGTGCTGCCACTGATCGGGGCGGTTGATGACCGCCGTGCCCAGCAGATCATGGAGAACCTATTAGCGGGGGTTGCACAGCATCACGCACGTGCCGTCATTATCGACATCACCGGCCTGCCGCTGATCGACACCCATGTAGCGGCGATCCTTGTACGTACTGCGCAGGCCATTGCGCTGATCGGTGCCGAGACGATTCTCACCGGCATTCGCCCCGAAGTAGCGCAGACGCTGGTAAGCCTGGGGGTCGATATGCGCGCCATTCGCAGCTTCAGCTCACTCGAACGGGCTATTGCAGCGTTGTTACATCGATCCTGAAGCGGTTTCCGCCCGGCGCGTCTGTGGCATCTGACGACGAAAGTCGCGCGGAGCAGCACCGGTGATCTGCTTGAAGCGCCGAGAGAAATGAAACTCATTGGCAAAGCCAAGCCGTTCGGCAATTGTATAGATCGTCAGATCGGTTTCGAGCAGTAAGCCGCATGCCGCGTCGATCCGGCGGGTCATGCGATAGCGCGCCGGTGATGTACCAACGGCTTGCTGAAAGAGCTTGCGAAATGTCTCATATGGCACACCAAGCTGTGCGGCTACCGAAGCCGGTGGTGTATCGTGAGCCAGATCACGGCGCAGTAGCCGGCATGCCTCGGCGATCCATGCCGGTGCCGTAGGCCGGCTATCGGCATGCCCCACAGCCGCGATTTCGGTCACGAGCTGAATAAAACGGCTTAATGCGATCGTTCGCTCGCTATGGGTGATCGCCGCCGGATCCGGTAGCGCCGCTTCGATCCGCGCCAGCCAGCTGTCGATCTCGGCCAGATGGAGCAGGGTGCGCTCAACCGCCAGTAGCCCGATATCGCGCAGCAGATCAAACGCCGGCCCGTCGAAGACACAGTAGAATTCACTCCATGTATCGCCCGGCCATGGCCCATAGGTATGGGCGATATCCGGCTGGATCAAGAGCAGATCACCACTGCGTAATCGCTGCTCTGGCCGCTGTGGATCGCGATACCACCCGCTCCCCTCGATCAAATAGACGAGCGCATAACTGCCGAGTATCCGTGGCATGCCCTGTACCCCGCTGCCATGCCGGATATACCCCGCCAGAGTCACCCGGCCAAGCGCAGTCTGCTCGTTATTATAGACAATTCGCCGCGTGGTGTAGTGGGTCATGCTATCCCCAAAACAGATATCTTTCTGACCAGTGTGTCTATTCTACATCTATTCAGCCTTTTCTATAATACCATCAAGGATATTCAGCCGCTACCCTTCACGGAGGTATCGATGAAGATTGTTGATGTCAAGGTCTGGTTGGTCGAGGGCAGTAAATACAACTGGACACTCCTGAAAGTCTATACCGATAGTGGACATACCGGTGTTGGCGAAGCCACCAACTGGCCCGGCAGCCCGATTGTCGAAGCGGCTGCACGCCATGTTGGTGAGCGGGTGATTGGCATGGATCCGCGACGGATCGACTTTATCTGGACAAAACTCTACCGTGATCTGAACTGGATCGGCCCGTATGGTGCCGCTCTGTGTGCTATCAGCGGCCTCGACATGGCACTACTTGATCTGAAGGGCAAAGTACTTGGTGTTCCCTGTTATGAGCTGCTTGGTGGGGCCTTCCGCACCCAAATTCCCCTGTATGCCAACTACTGGTTTACCGGTGGCGCGCATACCGCCGCCGACTACGCGCACGCCGCCCGGCGAGTGGTCGAGGCCGGCTTTGGCGGGTTGAAGTTCGATCCATTTGCGCATGTCAACTATCTGTATGGCGATGATCTTGCGACTAACCTTGGCCTCACGCCACAGCAGCAGGATCGTGCCTACGAAGTATCGCGAGCAGTGCGCGATGCGATTGGGCCAGATATCGATATGATGATCGAAACCCATGCGATGTTGAATGCGCAGGTGGCCGTGCATATGGCCGAACGCCTTGCGCCACTGCGCATCACCTGGTACGAGGAACCGGTCGGGCCGGAGAGTGCCACAACACTCGCCGCAATTCGCCAGCGTGTGCGTGGCGATGTACCGCTGTGTGTCGGCGAGCGCCATTACACTCGCTATGGTTTCCGACCCATTCTTGAACAACACCTGTGTGATGTGGTGATGCCCGATATCACGCGCTGTGGCGGCCCTTCGGAGATGAAGCGGATCGCCACCATGGCCGAGGCCTATAACACCCTTATTGCGCCGCATAATCCAAACGGCCCGCTCTCGACCCTGGCAAGCGCGCATGTGTGTGCCAGTATCCCCAACCTGTTCCGCCAGGAGTTTATGTTCACCGATGTGCCATGGCGCGATACCGTCATCGATCACCCGCTTGATGTGCAGAACGGCATGCTTGTCCTCTCCGACCGGCCAGGCCTTGGGGTGGATCTGGTCGAGCAGGAGCTGGAGGCGCATCCGGGTGTGCGTGTCTTCCGTGATGGGTTTTATGTATAGCGCATGCCCGGCTTTGCGGCATGTGAGGCCTGCTGTCAGAGAGGAGCTGCCGGTATGTCGCTCTCGATCGACCTGACGGGGCGGCGCGCCCTGGTGAGCGGTGTCACACGCGGGATTGGTGCCGGGATCGCGCAGATGCTGGCGCGTGCCGGGTGTGATCTGGCCGGCTGCGGGCGGAGCCCGCTGCAGAGTGCGGCTGCTCAGGAGTTTCTCGCCACTATTGCGGCAGAAGGGCGGCGTGCCGTCTATCATGCGGCTGATCTCTCGCATCCGGCCGAAGCGGCACGCTGGGTTGCTGCAGCGATCGATGCGCTAGGCGGCTGCGACATCCTGATCTGCAATGCCGGGCGCAACATATTCCGTGGTGCAGCGCAGTGTAGCGAAGAGGAATGGGCCGAGTGCATGCAGCTGGATCTGGCGGCTTCGTGGCAGCTTGCGCAGGCGGCCCGACCATACCTTGAGCGTGGCCGCGATGCGGTGATTATCATCATCACATCCAATCATGCCTATTCGACCATTCCCGGTTGTTTTCCGTATAACGTCGCGAAGGCCGGCCTGGCTGCGCTGGTACAGTCGCTGGCGATCGAGTGGGGGCCACGGATCCGTACTGTCGGGATCGCACCCGGTTTCATCGATACGGCCGGCAACGATACATGGTTTGCCGGCTTTGCCGACCCGGCGGCTGAGCGTGCGCGCACCGAGCGGATGCATCCGGTGGGCCGCATCGGCACCGTGGCGGAGATCGGCGCGCTCTGTGCGTTTCTCGCCACACCGCTGGCCGGGTTTATCTCGGGAACAACCATTCTCGCCGATGGCGGGCGTTCCGCCTTGATGCAGGATCATTGACAATGCAGTTCAAACCGAAGCCACTCGACGGGGTCGTTCCGATCGTTGCGGCACCATTCACGTCAACCGGTCGCCTCGATGAAGATAGCCTGCAACAGCTGGTACAGCATCTGATTGGTACCGGTGTCGCCGGTCTGACCCTCTTTGGCCTGGCGAGCGAGTTCTACAAATTGACCGATGCCGAACGCGCCGCGATGCAATCGATACTACTCGCCGCAACCAGCCGGCATCCGCATGTTGCCGGCATTATCTCGATCACCGACCATAGCTGGGAAAACGCAATATTGCGTGCCCAGGCGGCCGAGGCCGAAGGTGCTGATGCACTCATGCTGCTGCCGCCCTTCTTTCTTGGCCCATCCGAGGCCGCGATACTTGATCATATTCGTCGTGTCATTCGTGCGGTACGTATTCCGGTCATTGTGCAGTATGCACCTGGGCAGACGGGTGTACGGATCGCAGCGGAACTCTTTCTCCAGTTACGCGAAGAGTTACCCAATCTCGACTACGTCAAGGTCGAGACACAACCGCCCGGCCGTTACCTCGCCGAGCTGGTAGAACGTTCTGCCGGGCGGCTACGCGCCCTTGTCGGGTATGCCGGGGTGCAGATGCCCGATGCGCTGCAGCGTGGCGCCTGCGGGGTACAGCCGGGATGTTCATTTGCCGAAATCTACGTGGCACTGGATCAGCGGTATCGTCGGGGCGATCTGTACGGCATGCTGGATCTGCACCGGCGGTTACTGCCCGCGATCAGTTACTGGATGCAGGGGGTTGAACTGATCATCCGCGCCGAGAAGCGCATCCTTCAGCGGCGTGGCCTGATCGCCAGCGACTACTGCCGCCATCCGTGCTATCAGCTTGATGCGCTCGAAGAGCGGCAGATCGACCAGTTCCTGGCGGATTTCGCCGATCTGTTGCCAATGGCCACCTCAAAAGGAGTATCATGAGCCCGATCTTCTTTCCACCCCTGCCGCGCGACGCGGCGGCGCGTATGCTGCTGAACGGCAGCTGGCGCTATGCAGCCGGTGTCGGCACCGCAGATACGCCGCTCCCAAGTGCAAGTGCCGTCGTGCAGATTCCGGGCGAATTCGTGATGCAGGGGGTACCGTTTGATCCGGCAGCACCGAGATCACGATTCCCGTGGCATGGGCCGACATGCATATCCGTCTGCGGGTCGAGGCGATCTATGCCGAATGCGCTGTGTGTATCGATGGCCGGCTGGTGGCGATGCACGCCGGTGCATTTACCCCTTTCGATCTTGATCTCACGCCTGTGGTACAGCCGGGCGCCACCCATCGGCTGACGCTGATCATCCGCCATGACTCGCTGGTGGATCAGATCGCCTTCGGCAGCGGGTATGCCGATCATCCGATCGCCGGGGTTCTGCGGCCATTGATGCTTTATGCCCTGCCGGTATGCCATATCCGCCGTCTTCATGCCCATGCCGGTGCCCCCGGTGCCGATGGCAGTGCCACCCTGACACTCGAATTCGATATCGCCAATACGACTGATCATAGCTGTGACGATGCGCACCTCGAACTGACGCTCCACCATCCGGATGGCCGGCCGATACCATCGCTCTTTGCCCCGCTGGTCGTGCCATCACTTGCTGCCGCCGCAGTGTGGAGCGAGACACTTATCGTACAAATTCCCCAGGCGCTGGCCTGGGATACCGAGCATCCGCAGCTCTATTCGCTGGCGGTTTCCCTGCGGGCTGGTGCTGCACAGCACCATGCAGCATGTACAGTTGGTTGCCGCGATATCAGGGTTGCCGATCGCAGGTTGCTGGTCAATGATCGGCCGGTAAAGTTGCGTGGTATCAACCGCCATGATGCGCATCCGCTCGCTGGTCGGGCGATCCCGGCCGGGTTGGCGCGCCGCGACGCCGAGCTTCTGAAGGCCGCCAATGTCAACTTCATTCGTACGTCTCACTACCCGCCGCCAATCGAACTGGTTGAGGCCTGTGATGAAATAGGCCTGTTTCTTGAAATCGAGGCACCGATCTGCTTTGCCTTCGGCATGTTCGGCAAGACCCCCTCATGGGAAGGGATGACGCCGGCCGAACAGGCCGCCGCCACCGAACTGGTGGTCGAGAGTGTGCGGCGTATGATCGAATACTACCGTTCGCATCCGGCGGTACTCCTCTGGTCGATCGGCAATGAGTCGACCTGGGTGCCACCATTCGAGGATGCATCGCATGCTGCGCGGGCCGCCGATCCACACCGGCCGCAGATCTTCAACTGGGAGCGCTATCGCGAACTTGATGCGGCATGGTGCGAAATTGGCGCCGAACATTACCCGGCTGCCGGCACACTCGACACATATGCGGCATTGGCACGCCCGATTCTGTTCGATGAATACTGCCACCTGCCGGTCTATAATCGTGATGAACTCGCGACCGATCCCGGGCTGCATGATCTGTGGGGTGCATGCCTGCTCAGCCAGTGGGATGCGATCTATGCGTTGCCGAACGGGCTTGGCGGCTCGATCTGGTCTGGCATCGATGATCTGTTTCTGGTGCCTTCGGCTACTGGTGTGCAGGTGGGTGGTTACGGCTCATGGGGGCCGCTCGATGGCTGGCGGCGGGCGAAGCCGGAGCTCTGGCATGTACAGCAGGTGTATGCACCGGTGCGGCTGCCGCAGCAACTCGAACTGCGCCATACCGAGATGATCGAGCTCCCCCGGGAAACCCGCCACGACTTCACCAACCTGGCCGAGCTGACGATCAACTGGCAGCTTGGGGCTCATTCGGGGCGCTGTAAGATCGACCTGCCGCCGCATACGGCGGGGGTTCTGCGTATTCCTGAACAACTGGCCGGCGAGAGTGAACTAGT
>CALLZL010000062.1 GCA_937859575.1 uncultured Chloroflexota bacterium | reverse complement strand
CCGTTGGGCATCTGGGTCGAGGAGGTTGCCCCCCTGTTGCCGGGCGAACACAATCATGTGCTCTGGAAGGGCAGCGACCTCAGTGGAGCCTGTGATCAATGGTGCGAAGTTGTTCATCTCGAAGGGGCGCAGGCACTCGCGACTTTCGGTAGCGACTTCTATGCCGGGCAGCCGGCGATCACCGAGCACCGTTTCGGCAATGGGCGCGCCTATTACATTGCCACGCGCCTTGAAGCACCGCTGCTCGAATATACACTCGGCACCATTGCGGCACGCGCCGGTATCACTGCACCGCTCACCACCCCGGCGGGCGTGGAAGCGATAGTGCGCCAGAGCACGGCAGAGCGCTTCATATTCGTACTCAACCACCATGCCGAGCCACAGACCGTAGCGCTGCCTGCACCGATGCGCGACCTGCTCAGCGGCACAATCTCGCGCGGCGAGTTGCAGCTTGCCGGGCGGGGTGTCGCGATCCTTGTCGGCATTGACGACAAATAGCCTTGGCCCATGCGACCCATGCGACGAACTGCG
The DNA here is from genome assembly GCA_937859575.1 of uncultured Chloroflexota bacterium. Classification (GTDB taxonomy): domain Bacteria; phylum Chloroflexota; class Chloroflexia; order Chloroflexales; family Roseiflexaceae; genus CALLZL01. The sequence goes on along the minus strand of CALLZL010000062.1, from coordinate 10,760 downwards.
CAGACGACGCGCACCCGTCACGACGATACCCGTGTGGCTGCCCGAGCACTGGCGGCGACGAACAGGAGCAGCGCTGCAACGCCCAGGAGCGCCACAGATAAGCTGAATGCTTCAGCCACGAATCCGATCAACGCCGGGCCGAGCAGGATGCCGGTATAGCCGAGAAACGTGATTGCCGCGATCGCGAGATTCGGCGGCATGACGGTTTGGCGTCCTGCCGTAGAAAACAGCACCGGAACAATATTAGACGCACCAAGGCCCACCATGCCGAAGCCAATCAGCGCAACAAGCCACGATGGTGCAAGCACCACGACGGCAAGCCCGGCTGCGGCGCAGATCCCACCGAACAGGATGACCCTGAAACCGCCGAGGGCCTGCACGATCCGATCACCGGTCAACCGGCAGATGGTCATTGCGATCGAAAAGACTGCAAAACCCCAGCCGGCCTGCGCTGGTGCGACCTCGCGAACCGAGGTGAGAAACACGGCACCCCAATCAAGGATCGCGCCTTCTGCCAGAAAGCAGATCAAGCTCAGTACGCCGAGGAACAGCACAAAGCCACGTGGTACCACAAACAACGGTGCGTCACGCTCGCTTCCATAGGGGAGCAATGCACGCCCGAATGCAAAGAGCGACACGAGGATCAGCACCACCACACCGATCATCGCAACGAATGGTGTTGTACCAGCCCACAGAAACGCGCTGACACCCCCTGAGCCGACGATCCCACCGACACTGAACAGGCCATGGAAACCCGACATCATCGCCCGTCGGGCGGCTTTTTCGACAATCACCGCCTGAATGTTCACCGTGACGTCGACCGTACCGATACCGGCACCGAATACGAGCAGCACTACCGCCAGGCTGGGAACCGTTGAGGCAAGTGCAAGAAATGGCAACGCCAGGCAGATTACTACTGTCGCACACCAGATCACCCGCCGACAGCCAAACCGCGCCGCAAGAATCCCGGTGAGCGGCATGCTCACGATTGAACCGATGCCAAGACAGAGCAGGAGCAGCCCCAAGACACCCTCATCGATGCCGAGGCGTTCCTTGGCATATGGAACCAGCGGAGCCCAGGCAGCGATCGCAAAGCCGGCGATGAAGAATGCCATGCGGGTCGCGATCTGCTCGGGAACGCCGGGGATCGGCCGTTCCCCTGAAACTGGCACAGCCATGCGGTTTGCTCATTCCTTTCTGAAACGTTTTTGCGATAACATTTCTGAAGGATAGCATATGTGCCATGTTCCGCAACCTGACCGGAATAATAGATAAGGTGATTTGGAATAACTCTGTTGCCCTGGGAAGGTGTATCCTTGTTTCTGTACATTGAGGGAACGGACCTGACCGAGAGCGGCGGGCTCGGGTGTATCCTTGGCGTTGCAAGACAACCAAGAAAGGAACACTCGATGACCCGCCAGAGCGATTGTACCCTATCCCCCGACCTGGTGCAGCTGATTGCCGACCAGGGGTTGGACGTGTTGCCGGAATTGATCCGTATCGTGTTGAACCATGCCATGCAAGCCGAACGCAGCCAGTATCTCAACGCCGAATTGCACGAACGTACCGCCGAACGGCGCGGCTATGCCAACGGCTACAAACCCAAGACGGTCACGACGCGCATCGGTAAGGTGACGTTTGACGTGCCGCAAGTGCGCGACAGCAGCTTCTATCCCCAGGCGCTGGAGAAAGGGCTGCGCAGCGAACGCGCGCTCACCCTGGCGCTGGCCGAAATGTACGTGCAGGGCGTCTCGACGCGCAAGGTGGCGGCAATCACCGAACAGTTGTGCGGCGTCGAACTGACCTCGACCCAGGTCAGTCGGGCGGCGGCGCAGCTGGATGCCGCACTGGAACAGTGGCGCACGCGCCCGCTGGATGCCTGCCGCTATCTGCTGCTGGATGCGCGCTACGAAAAGGTGCGCATCGATGGGCAGGTGCGCGACGCTGCGGTCTTGATTGCCATGGGCATGCGTGCTGACGGCAAGCGCGCTCTTCCAGAGTCTGGTGCAGCGCGGTTTGACCGGCGTGCAGCTGATCGTCAGCGATGCCCATGACGGGCTGCAGGCCGCTCGTCGCGCGGTGTTTGGCGGCGTGCCCTGGCAGCGTTGCCAGTTCCATCTGCAGCAGAATGCCCAGGCTTACGTGCCGCGGCAGGAACTGAAGGCCGCGGTGGCGGCCGACATCCGGGCGATCTTCACCGCGCCCAATCGCGCCGACGCCGACAGCCTGCTGGCGCGTACGGTACAGAAATACGCCAAAACCGCATCGAAGCTGGCGACGTGGCTTGAAACCGCCATTCCGGAGGGCTTGACGGTCTTCACCCTGCCGGCAGCGCACCGCACGCGCCGACGCACCGTGAATGCGCTGGAACGGCTGAACCAGGAGATCCGCCGGCGCACCCGCGTGGTGGGCGTCTTTCCGAATGAAGCGTCCTGCCTGCGTCTGGTGACGGCGCTGGCCATGGAAACCAGCGACGAATGGGAGGCTGGCAAGGTCTATCTCACCGTGACCGATTGAACGTTTGTTCGATAACCGCAACGTCATGTTGCTATACCACGAATCAATTTACAGAAAAATACTTGACTGATCGTATTGAGAGGATACACTAAAATCTATCGATATATATACTATCAGTACGGGTTGTCAGGATTTTGTTGTATCTGGCAATAACTTCCAATAATAGACGCCTTGTTTGGAGTCTATGAGGAGGATCTCATGAGTAGGGCGCAAGGTCAAAAACGGCGGTTGCTTGCTTTCATCCTGTTCTCTTTAGGTTGTACTATCCTTATCATGCAGCGTTGGGGTGTTAATCATCCCGCTGAGCAGTCGCAAGCTACCTCAGTCAGCAGCGCTGCAACAGTGATTACAGCGGGAACAAGCATACCTGCACCTGAAATCGTTTCACAAGATGTAGCTATCATCCGAGGGTTGGAAGGTATTCAGATGCCCGGTCCGGGCGGCTATCTGGTTGGCCCGCCCGACGAGGTACGTGGTCGGTTAATGACCTTAGCTGATGCATATATGTTTACATCAAACGGCCTGACGCATATCGCAGGATATGATCTTGACGAATTGGTCTGGTTGTTTGTGGTGAGGGGCACGTGGGTCGTGCCAACTGCTCCAGCGATTTTTGAATACCATCAGGGCTTTGTCATTGTTCATGGAGTCACGACAACCTCCCTTATTGTTGGCGTACAGCCAACAAGTCGTGAACTTGACACCTCAGCGCTTCCACTTGTGTCGATCCCCCTTCCAGGAACAGTCGTCGCATTGCCGACCTTGCCAATTTACACGCCTGTTCCTCCACCGGATTTTACAAGAGAGCCTGTGGTCGAAACAGTAGTGCCGCGTCCGACGGTGACGCCCTCTCCGACCCCCGATTCCATACTGCTGCCTACGGCAACACCGAACCCGTTTGTGCCGCCGCTGCCACCGCCAGGCGATCTCCCCCAATATCCTGCACCAGGCGAGTTGCCAGTGTATCCCGCACCAACAGGGTAGAGCGACAATGGCAGAGTGTGTCACGCTATAATGTGAGACAATTGGCAGGTAAGATTAGGGTCAAGAGTCCCCCACCCTTGGCCCATCCCCCTCTCCCACTCAACCCCTCGGAGTGTGTCAATACCTCTGCGACAGATTCTTCCTGAATTCAAGGTGCAGCGGTTGCGATCAGCGGTCGCCCCGAACAGTCCGGTGCGCTGCCGGGCGCCGGGGTGAGCAACGCCAAGCCGGTGTGGTGATGCGCGTAGTTGTACCAGGCAACGAGTGGTTGTGCCCAAGCCCGTGCATCCGCGATACATCCAAACCGATCCGGCGTACTCGGGTGATATTTCACCGTCTTAAACTGGGCCTCCGAAAACGGATTATCGTTCGACATGTGCGGCCGGCTGTGGCTCTTGGCGACACCGAGATCGACCAACAAGGCCGCCACATCCTTTGATGTCATCGCACTCCCCCGGTCCGCATGAATCGTGAGTTGTCCCGGCGGAATGCCTTCGCGGGCACAACACACGCCGATCAACTCCTCCGCGAGGGCGGCGCTTTCGCGGGGTGCGATCATCCAGCCCACCACATAGCGGCTGAAGACATCGATGATGACGTACAGGTAGAAAGACGTCCAGGTCGTCGGCCCCTTGAGCTTGGTGATATCCCAACTCCAGAGCTGATTGGGCCGGCGTGCGAGCAATTCCGGCTTGCGATAGGCATTGGGACGCGGGATGTCGTGTCGACGGGTGCTTTCACTGGCAGCCCGCACCAGCCGATACATTGTCGACCACGCACACAGGTAGATGCCTTTGTCCAGTAAGGTGGCGTACACTTAGCGCGGACCAGCAGCCCCACCGCCACAGATCTGCTCGCCGTCACCGTTGTCGCACCAAGCATCATTGAGGCCGAGGTTGCGGCAAAAGTGTTGCTGATCCTTGGCCGGGCCGCCGCAATGGAGTGGATCGCACAACACCCCGCGCTGGCCGCCCTGCTGGTGCCCATAGTGGGTCATGTGGAACGTACCGCTACCTTCGAACTACTGCGCTGGCCTGCCGACGCACCGGCGTGATGGCTCTTCGAGCAAACGCATACGGAGTGACCTGATGAATGACGAAAAAGCCGCCCGCCTGATAGCAATCCGTGCTGCGAAAGCCGCAGGCACTGGCACATCGCCGCCTGCCGCTCCCCAGACCGATTTCGCCGACCTGCCGCCCGCGATGGCACCACACACGCTGATCGCACTGCTCTTAAGCGCCGTCGCCGGGGCGCTCGGAGCCGTCGTCGTATTGCCGCTGTGGCTGCCCGGGCTGACTGCCTCGCTGATCGGAAAGACACCACACGCCTACTGGTTTCTGGCCCGCAGCAGTGCTTTGGTAGCTTACGGCCTGCTCTGGATCTCGATGATATTCGGCCTGCTGATGAGCAACCGCCTGGCACGGGCCTGGCCAGGTGGCCCGACCGCCTTCGAGTTGCACCAGCATACCAGCCTGCTCGGTCTGACTTTCGCCCTCTTCCATGGGGTCATCTTACTTGGCGATCGCTTCATCCAGGCAAGCCTCTGGCAGATCTTGGTGCCGTTTGCCTACACTGGTTTCGCCCCGTTCTGGGTGGGTCTGGGCCAGATCGCTCTCTACGGCCTGGCATTGGTCGGCCTGAGCTTCTATATCAAGGATCGCATCGGGCGTACGATGTGGCGGCTCATCCATTTCGTCAGCTTCGCTGTGTTCGTTCTGGCGCTGGTTCACGGTATTGCGAGTGGCAGCGATAGTGCGATGATCTGGATGCGCGGGTTCTACTGGTTCAGCGGCGGCAGCGTGTTGTTCCTCACAATCTACCGCATTCTGGTGGCGTGGAAACCGCGTGCGCTAGCGGTATAGCATACGAATGAACCACCAGAGCCCCAGGCCTGCGATACCAAGCCAGATCGCAACAATAACCGCAGCTGCCGCCCAACTCGTCGGTCGCTGGGATGCATGCGCGGCATGCGCACGGCTCTCGCGCATGACATCGGCAGGGATGCGGCGGAGTGCCAGCGCAATACCAAGCGGAAGCAGCACCAGATCATCCAGATAACCCAGAATCGGCATGAAATCCGGGATCAGGTCGATCGGGCTCAATGCATACGCCACAACACATGCGACGACGATCCGCGCATACCAGGGCGTACGCGGGTCGCGATAGGCCAGGTAGAGTGCGTAGGTTTCGCGTTTGAGGTCACGTGCCCGTTGTTGGAGTCTGTTCCACATCAGAACAACTCAGTTCCTGCGGGCGCATGCTGAGTACCTATGGCACAATCATCCATACTGCCTCCCGTCATAACGTCTATCGTTGCCGTCGTAGCCTTACCTGCCTGCCGTATACTATAGCAGTCATCACAACCTCACTGTTGCAAGCCGCCGGCCTGCGAGCTGGCAACTATTCCGCTGATTTCCGCGCCAGCATCTATGCTACACTGAGTGCCGGAACAGACGAAGCGGAGCATGATATGGCACAGCAAGCTTCTCAAACAAATACCAGCCGAATCCATTTCGGCAAGACGTTGCTCGCCCTGTGCAGCCTGGGATTGCCCGGTATTCTGTCGCTGATACCCGTCATCATTGGCCAGATCGAACAACTGCCTCCCGGGCTGACTGAGTTGCCCCCGATACTGCTCGTTGCACTCTCGTTGCTCAACCCCCTCATTTTGCTGGTGATTGCTGTGGTGGTGGGCACCCTGCTGGCACCTCGGATCGGCCTGCGCTCGCTGGTCGCGGAAAAGGTCAGCCACGCAACGCCGATCTGGCCGCAACTGCGCCCCTCCATCCCGCTTGCATGCGGGCTTGGCATATTCTTCTCGGTTGTGGTGCTTGGGCTGGATCAGGCCATTAACCCGTTCGCCGATACCGAACTGGTGAACGAAACCGCAACGCTCTCAGGTCTGCTCAGCCAGCTTCTGCTGGGCCTGCTGTATGGCGGCATCGTGGAAGAACTGCTGCTGCGCTGGGGCATCATGAGCCTGCTGGTCTGGATTGGCTGGCGCGTGCTGCAACGCGGATCAGGGCAGCCTCACCCTGCCCTGATCTGGGGTGCAATTACCCTGGCGGCGGTTCTGTTTGGGCTTGGGCATCTGCCCGCCATGGCAGGCATGGTTGAACTCACCCCGCTGATTATCTTGCGCACCGTTCTGCTGAATGCCCTGGGTGGCATGCTCTTCGGCTGGCTATATTGGAAGCACAGCCTGGAAGCAGCCATGATCGCCCATGCTGCCACCCATGTCGGCTTTTTTCTCTTGAATGCTGCTTTTTTGATGCTGAACATCGGCTGAGCAGGCAATACTGTACAATGCGCTGTGCCATAGTGCACACATAAAAGGCCACGTTCGCGATCAGTTGATTGGGGGGTTGCACGCATGACCGATCTGCAGCATGAACCGATTGCCCAGGCCAGGATTCACTGGTACCGCATACCACTCGACCGGGCGCTGCTTGCCGAGCTAAACCAGCGCAGTGATGCCTGGGGCTTCGCTCAGACGCTCGGCCATCTCGGTATCATCGGCGTCACCGGGGTACTGGCATGGTATGCCGCCATGCACTGGAGCTGGTATCTTCTGGTAGTTTGCCTCTTCCTTCACGGAACCGTCTATGCGTTTCTGGTCAATGGTTTCCACGAGTTATGCCATAACACGGTGTTCAAAACCCGCGCCTTCAATCGCCTGTTCTTGTATCTGGTAAGCTTCCTGGGCGGGATGAACCATGTCTACTTCTGGGCAAGCCATCAGGAGCACCATAAATATACGTTGCACCAGCCGGATGACATGGAGGTCATTCTGCCGGTCGAGATCACCCTGAAGAGTTTTCTTACAACATCATTTGTAAATCCGTTTGGATTACTGGCGCGCTACAAGAGCTGGATCCTGCTCAGTAGCGGGCGGTTTGAGAATGATTGGCAGCGTATTCTCTTCCCCGATCACAAACCAGAGCGCCGGCGCGAGCTCTTCACCTGGGCGCGGATTCTGCTGGTGGGTCACACGCTGATCGTTGTGCAGGCGCTGTTTACCGGCTGGTGGATGTTGCCGGTATTGATCACATTTGCGCCGTTCTATGGCAGTATGCTCTTCTTCCTGTGCAACAATACCCAGCATGTGGGCCTGCAGGATGAAGTCGACGATTTTCGCCTCTGCACGCGCACTATCTATCTCAATCCGATTGTGCAGTTCCTCTACTGGCATATGAACTACCACATCGAGCATCACATGTACGCCGGGGTGCCATGCTACAAGCTAGCCCGCCTGCATCGGGCCATCAAACACGAGTTGCCGCCAACGGCCAATGGCCTGTACGAAACATGGCGCATTATTATTAGCATCCTGCGCCGGCAACGGCAGGAACCCACCTATCAGTTCGTTCCCGAACTTCCGGCCCCTAGCGGCCCCGCATACAGTACGCTGGAGACACAAACGCTGTAAGCAGAGCATTGCCGACCCGCTGAAGCCCTATACAGCGGGCAGTGTGCTAGCTAACGAGAAAGCGATGCCCTTCAGCAATAAAGTATTCCCATTGCCGAAGGGCATTAGTGGTTAATAGCTGGCGTACGATTGTAGCAACAACCGATCAGGCAAGATCGAAGCGGTCAAGATTCATGACTTTATTCCAGGCCGCAATAAAGTCACGTACAAACTTCTCCTGGGTATCATCCTGCGCATACAGTTCGGCCAGCGCACGCAACTGCGAGTTGGAGCCGAAGATCAGATCCACCCGCGTACCCGTCCACTTACGTTCACCGGTCGTGCGGTCGCGCCCTTCAAAAATATCGGCGGCTTCCGTCGTCGGCTGCCATGTGATACCCATGTCGAGCAGGTTGACGAAGAAGTCGTTGCTCAGGATCCCCGGCCGGCTTGTGAAGACGCCATGGGTCGAGCCGCCCACATTGGCGCCCAGTACCCGCAGGCCACCAATCAGCACAGTCATCTCGGGCGCACTCAATGTCAGCAGCTGCGCCTTGTCGATCAGCAGCTCTTCGGCCCGGATACTGAACGTCTGCTTCTGGTAGTTGCGGAACCCATCGGCCTGCGGTTCAAGCACCGCAAACGATGCCACATCGGTCTGGTCTTGCGTGGCATCGGCCCGCCCCGGGGCAAAGGGTACCTCAAGTGCGTACCCGGCCGCCCGGGCGGCGGCTTCGACCGCCGCGCAGCCGGCGAGAACGATCAGATCGGCCAGTGAGATGCGCTTGCCATCTTGCCGGCTGCTGTTAAATGCCTGCTGAATGGTTTCGAGAACCCCCAGCACCTTGCTGAGTTGTGCCGGTTGATTGGCTTGCCAATCCTTCTGCGGTGCGAGGCGGATGCGTGCACCATTGGCACCACCGCGCTTATCCGAGCCACGGAAGGTCGAAGCCGACGCCCACGCCGTCGAGACGAGTTCGGCAATCGAGAGACCGGACGCCAGCAGTTGTGCCTTGAGCGCGGCAATATCAGCTGCATCGATCAGCGGGTGATCGACGGCGGGGATCGGATCCTGCCAGATCAGATCTTCAGCCGGAACTTCAGGGCCAAGATAGAGCGACTTCGGCCCCATGTCGCGGTGCGTCAGCTTGAACCAGGCGCGGGCAAAGGCGTCGGCGAAGGCCTGCGGATCCTGGTGGAAGCGGCGGGCGATCGGCTCGTAGATCGGGTCGAAGCGCAGCGGCAGATCGGCAGGGGGCCTCCTGGGGCGGTGCTTTATTGCCGGGGCGTGCGCATCCCCGGTCATATGCCCGTCTTTTTCATCTTTGGCGAGCCATTGCCATGCCCCGGCCGGGCTCTTGACCAGTTCCCACTCGTAGCCAAACAACATATCGAAATATCCGTTATCCCATGTAGTGGGGTTTGGCTTCCAGGCACCTTCGATACCACTCGTGGTGGTATGCACACCCTTGCCGCTGCCGAACTGGTTGATCCACCCCAGGCCCTGGGCTTCGATCGGCGCCGCTTCAGGTTCCGGCCCGACCAGCGCCGGATCGCCGGCACCATGCGCCTTGCCGAAGGTATGGCCACCGGCGACAAGTGCAACGGTCTCTTCGTCATTCATGGCCATGCGGGCGAAGGTTTCACGCACATCACGCCCCGAGGCTACCGGGTCGGGGTTGCCATCCGGGCCTTCGGGGTTCACATAGATCAACCCCATCTGCACGGCGGCCAGCGGGTTTTCCAGCTCACGATCGCCGGAATAGCGGCTGTTGGGCTTGTCGCTGGTAGCCAGCCATGCGCTCTCGCTCCCCCAATAAATATCCTCTTCGGGCTGCCAGATATCGGCGCGCCCGCCACCAAAGCCGAAGGTCTGAAAGCCCATCGACTCCAGGGCACAGTTGCCCGCCAGGATCATCAGATCGGCCCACGAGATCTTGTTGCCGTATTTCTGCTTGATCGGCCAGAGCAAGCGTCGTGCTTTATCGAGGTTGCCGTTGTCGGGCCAGCTGTTGAGCGGCGCAAACCGCTGGCTTCCGGTACCACCACCACCTCGCCCGTCTGCGGTGCGATAGGTGCCGGCGCTATGCCAGGCCATGCGGATGAAGAGCCCACCATAGTGCCCCCAATCGGCCGGCCACCAGTCTTGCGATTCGGTCATCAGTGCATACAGATCCTGCTTCAGCGCAGCAACATCGAGCTGCTTGAATGCTTCGGCATAGTTGAAATCGGGACCCATCGGGTTGGATGCCGGTGCATGCTGATGAAGGATCGCCAGGTTCAGCTGATTGGGCCACCAGTCGCGATTTGATGTGCCTCGACCGGCAGTCGGGCTCAGCGATCTGCCGGTGACGGGGCATTTACCGTTTTCACTCATCGTTGGTCTCCATTGTCATTCGGGTGCGCAGCGCCCACATGGTGCCGCCGAACTATTACCCGGCATGCATAATACCTATCCATTCTACCAAAAAATGCGGATGCGGGTGGGTGGCGGCCACATGGCCGTGGGGTTGGTACCGCAACGCGGTGGGGTTGGGATCACCGCACCGCCATGCCGTTGGGGCGTCCCAATGTGGGCGCCCGCAATGCAATCGCCGTGACGGCGCGTGTGGTTCTCGTCTGGTCGGTGGATGCATGCGGCGGGCGCTGCCCCCGCACCCCCGTCGTGGCTGGGATGACGCTTTTCGCGGGCGGCTCCGCCCCCGCACCCCCGTCGTGGCTGGGATGACGCTTTTTGCGGGCGGCTCCGCCCCCGCACCCCCGTCGTGGCTGGGCCTGCGGCCCCCCAGACCCCCCGCAAGAAAGCGCGTTCAGTGGGATGTACCCCGTTGTCATGCCTCCTTCGCGGGCG
>CALLZL010000061.1 GCA_937859575.1 uncultured Chloroflexota bacterium | reverse complement strand
TGGTTGGTCGAACGGACCATACTGCTCGGTCTCACCACCACGGTCGGGGGCGAACAGACGCAAGATGATCGCCAGTTCGGCGATCGTGGTCTTGCCCGAACCGGTGGGCGTACATAACACAAACGAGCGGTCTTCGGCGAGGCGTGCGATACCGCGCAGCTGCGACGGCCAAGTTAACGCACGATTAGATGCAAAAGCGAGCCGCAGATAGCGCTCCAAGGCAATGTTTCCGTTCGGGCCGAGCAGCACACGCAAGGATGTACTCTGCGCGCGCAGAGCGCTCTGAGTGTAAACCCGCATGGATTCGGCACATAGCTGGCCCAGCAATGCACTGTATGGGTCGCGACTGTGACGCATCAGTCGAGCGATCGCGTCGAGATTGATGATCGCTCGATCGATTCTGCTGTCATCGCCCCAGCGTAAGGCAGCACATAGCAGCCCGATGGCGCCAGCAACATCCCTGGTAATCTGTCGCGGCAGCGCAGCAAGCTCGGCTGGCGCATCGACTACTCCTACGCCTACGCGTGACTCATCCGCTACCAATGACCAGTAGCTCCCTAGCTCGTCGAGGAGCGCGACGAAATCACCACGCAAAAAGGCGTGGAGGATGCGGGACTCGCCGGCATCCGGCCAGGTGTACAGAAGACCCAACGCACGCGCTGGATAACCGGCGAGCTGATAGACAGCCGCCGAGAGCAGGTGGAGTGGCGCAGATGTTGTGTAGACGCCCGGTTGGGCCAGCCACTCTAGCAACTCGGCGGCGCGTCGTGCGCTAGCACGCCAGGTGGGCTCGTCACGGGTGCGCGCATCGAGCGCAGCATCGACCAACTGAAGCGCTTCGTCGAACCGCTGCGCAGCCTCGGCGTCGGTCCAACTCGGCAAGGGCCGCTGGCGCTCACGCAACCGGCTGAACTGTGCGTATAACCGCGCGATCGACGCCGGCATACCACTGTCAACCAGGCGCACGCGCAGCGCGACGAGCAGCGCTTGCACATCAGGAGGATATGCATTCATTGGCGCTCCACAGGGTCTTGCCGATACAGGGCGATGACCAGTGCAGTGACCTCGCTCAGCCAGACCTCCATCGCTTCAAGCCGCCGCGGCGCGGTATAGCGCGGGTGTGGGGCGGTAACAGAGAGCCACGTATGATTGCGGATCGGTCGTCGGCCATGGACATAGCAGATTAAATCGCAACGCTCATAGTTATTTGGCAGTACTTGGCTGAACCGCAGTCGGGCCAGGGCGTTGCGCCAAGCTAACGCCTCCGGGTCATCGTAGTCCGCGAGTAGTTCGATAAGCTGACGTAGGTCAACAGGCTTGAGCGTCGCCTCACTTGCCTTCGTATGAGCATCAGCCACCAAGCCACTCGCATGATCCAGTGTACATTTCGCCTCGCAGCAGAGCACGCGCACAATCTGACCGTGCGCATCGCGCTGAAAGGCTAGGCAGTCATCACCAGTGCGACCGGGAATCTGCGCTCGCGCGTCGATTACCTGGAGGTCGGGATCTCCATCCGGGTGGGCCTGCTGTTGGCGCTCAAGATATTGAAACGCCGCCTCGTGAAAGCGCATCAGAAAGGCGGGAACTTCCCAGGTATGGATCTCATGCGATCCAACAGTCACCGCAAGCAACCCGGACAGCACCTCGCCAAAATAGCCTTTCAGTGTGATGATATCCAGATAGGCGGGATAGCCACGCGCGGGATCGACGCAGAGTTCCTCGTCGAACGGGTCCAGAGATGTCACTGTGGCGAGGCGGAGCCGTGTCCGCGAATCCTCGCTGATCTGCGCGATGACGTCATGCAGCGCAACCTTGGCAGCCTCCCGATAGGCTGCGACCTCCAAAAGCAGATGATGGGCGTAGCGGTTGGCAGCGGTACGCTCAGACACTAGCCAGTCATGAACGACCGGTAGCGCAGTGGTGGGTCGATAGTGCATTGTATTTCACAGGATGAGATGACTATGCTGTGCAACATTGTAACATGGTGGTCTTAGGAAATGGAATAGCTCAAGGAATTTGGAACCCGGCCAGGCCAGCGAAGAGCAGCCTGGCCCGATGAAAAAGGTTTACAGCTCCGCGTTCAAAGCCCAATTCCAGATCGAGCGATCAAGGGGAAAGCCTCTCGTGTAGATTAGTAGAGGGAGTCGTGTGTATATCAAAATCCTGGGCCAGTTGAAGGTGCTCACGCTCAAGGGATGGTCTCGTCGTTTGAATCCCAGAATGACCTAGCCGATTAGATTGCCGCTCACGAAAAGCAGGCGGAGCTATTCAATTAATGTATACCTACCGATGCCTTCCTGCGCTCTCTGTGCGACGATAGCTGCATCGACCAGCAGCATTCGTTTGCCAAGAAGGGATTGTGCTATGCCTGAGTCCACGACCAACGGGGCCGGCGCCGGGCTCCAACTCCGTGACTGGCTTGCTGAGCCGGAGGCGCCGACGGAGTTGCCGCCAGCCCGTGAGCCGGATCGTCCATTGCCCCAACCGCTGTCCCAACCGCGCCAGAGTGCGCCGGCCACAGCCGCCACTGAGCGCCAGCGCCGCGCAGCCGTCTCGGATGCGGCACTAGTGGTGCCGGACATGGTACGCCTGCAGCTCGACACCGCGCTGTTCGGCGATCGCTCGCCGCACGGCAGCACCGGCCCGGATGGTGCGCCGCGCAGCAAGAATCTGACCGTGCTGGTCGGCACGGTGCGGGTACGCACAAATCGTCGCGGCCAGACCCAGCGCGAGATCACCGACCTCGGTGCCGTGCGCTATCGCTATGAGCTGAGCATCAACGAGGTCTTCGCCAGTGAAACCGGCGTTGCTTACGAGAACTATCGCTTCCCAATTACGATGCCCGACGCGGTGCTGGCGCGCTGCAACGATCTGCTCGTGGATGGCCAGCGGGTGGCGGTGCTTGGTCCGATCGCCCTCGATGTGACCTATGACTCGCGCTTTCAGACCGATGCCTACGACGCCGGGCTGCGCACCTGGACGGTGCAGATGGACGTGCTCGATGTGCGCGCTGTGGGCGACGATGTGCCAGATATGGCCTGGGTCCAGCTCGAGGGAGAGGTGATCGACCGGCCACGTATCTATGCCCATCGCTATGGCGACCGCCGCGAGATGATCGACCGCTATGCCGGCGTCAGCCTGCGCTGCCGCGAGCTGCTTGCAGGGCCGCGTGGCGCGACGGCGCGGGCGGTCACCCGGGTAGTCCCAATCGAGGTGCTGATCGATCCACACGAGGAGCTGATCGCGGCCAGCGATGGCCTGCTGCGGACCGGCAACCTGGTGCGGATTGAGGGGCGTTTCAGCCCCTCAACCTACCAGATTCGCTCGCCACGACGCCAGGAGCGGGACGAAACTAAACAAGAGCAGCGCCCCGATGAAGTTGCTCAGGCCCTGGAGCGGACGCGCACCTCGATTGCGGCAAACAACGCCGAGCTGCGCACCCAGGCCGAACATCACCAGCAGACGGTTCAGACGATCCAAGATCGTAACCGCGCGCGGGCGACCGAGGGCAAGCAGGCGCTCCCGCTGCCGAATACGCCGGCGCGACCACTCTCCGACCAGGCGCTGGAGCAGCGCATTCTGCAGGCCCAGCGCCGGCTGTTGACCGGCACGCGCATTCGGGTCGAGGTCGGCTATGTGGAGCTCCTGCGCGGCACGCCGGTCAGCGTCGACGAGCGTGCGCAGCTGATCGCCGATCGCGAGGCAGAGGAGCGCACCCGCCAAGCCCGCCGGCAGTCGGCGCCGGATCGTCAGCCACGCACACAGCCGGATTCGAATGCGCGTGAGGCGGCACTCGATCAGGCGACCGAGCAGTTGATGCTGCGAGTTGCAGCGGCCGATGACGCAATCGATGCAGGTGAACTGCTGGAGGAGACCGACGCAGCGAACGCACCGCCCCTTGCGCGTTCAGCGGGGCGGCCGCGACGGCGGGCCGCCGAAACCGCCCCAGTCATGGATGCGCTGCTCAGTGATGATGACTCGAGCGAGCCGTAGTGCAGGATCAGTCGGCAACAATCACATTGATCGGTCGCAGCAGCGCGTGGGGTCTCCGTGTCTCGGCGGCGCAGCCGCGCCAGTCGGCGCACCGCCAGGCCACACCACACGATCCTAGTCGGGTTGTGATGGCCTGGCTGCATCATCGTAGCTATGGCACACTCGGCGTCTATCTCCGTGATGCACCGGGAGATCGGTTCGTCCTCCCGCCGACCCGGCAGTGGCTCCAGGTACGTGGCAACATCCAGCCCTGGCATGTGTACGCACAGCCGGATGATCCGCGATCGGCAACATCCCCAGAACTCGCCCCGTTGGCGATCGCGCTGATCGCGTCCGAGATCGCCGTGGTGCATATCGCCGATGTTGCCCAATGGGACGTTCCACTCGTCACACGTCCGCAGCATGTCCGGTTGCTGACCGGGCATCGCTGCGGGCGTGGCTATCTCGCGCCGGTGGCGCAGCAGCCAGATCTCAGCTACTGGAAGACGGCCGGAACACCGCTGGCGATTGCCACCTGGAATCGGATTGTCGGCATCGTCAGCAGCCTCGGCGCCACCCGCTATTTGCGCTATGTCCTCAGCGCTCAACCTGGGCGCAGCGAAAGGAAGTAATGCATGGCAGACTACTGTCGCGTCACGGTGGTCGGCAACCTCAGCAGCGATATCCAGCAGACCCGCGCAACCAGCGATCCGCGCCAAATAATTGGGGTGACAACCGTCTGTGTCGCCCGGACTCAGCTCACTCAGGGTGAGCCGGAACACGTGACGGTGCCGATCCCGGTAGAGATTATCGGCGCAGCGCGGTCGGCGCGAGCTGCACAGCTCTTTGGCGCCGGAAGCCGAATTGTGCTCGATGGACACCTTGAACTGCGCGAGACGAGCAGAGCGGAGCCCCTCACAACCACAGATGGCCGGCGTGAAGTGTCCGTGATGGTTTCGCGCCTGACCCTCGTGTTGGTGGTGGACGCGATCTTTAATGCCGACCTCCCAACACCCGCGCTCGAGGCGCAGCACCAGGGCGCTCACACGTACCGATCGGGCGCCGCGTGAGCCGGCAAGCATCCCACTGCGCCTTGACCAGCGCCGCCATCACGACCTGTTCTAACTGCGTGGAAGTAATATCATCGTCTTCTGCGTCATCACCTTCATCAGCTTTGCCTGTTTTGTAGTTTCCGGAACGGGCTGCAATCGGTATGAGCTTATCGCGTTCCAAGATGCAACTGGCGTAAGTAAC
Source organism: uncultured Chloroflexota bacterium (assembly GCA_937859575.1). Taxonomy (GTDB): domain Bacteria; phylum Chloroflexota; class Chloroflexia; order Chloroflexales; family Roseiflexaceae; genus CALLZL01. The sequence goes on along the minus strand of CALLZL010000061.1, from coordinate 6,075 downwards.
CCGCTGGTCGTTCTCTATACCCAGTCGTGCCTCGACTTCACGCAGGTCGTAGACCTCGCGGCGCTCATCACGGGAGAACTGAGCCATACCAGTGCTGATGCGACCACAGGCCAACTCGATAGTGTCAAGCTCTTCAGGAGCAATAGTTGTCCGCTCGACGGTCTGCTCAAGAGAGGCACGCTCACGCTCAAAGCCGCTGATCAGTTTTGATAGTCGGCTGTCCTCTTGGTCGAGCATGTTTTCGTCGTACCTGCCCTTTAGAAAGAGCTTCATCAATCGCTCGCGCTCCTGCTTAATCTCTTCAATCTGTGCTTGAACGATCGTGAGGCGCTCGTATAGTGGTGCATTGTGGTTTTCACGCTCGGCCTGCTGCTCTTCACGTAGTTGTCGTACTCGCCCTGGCTGTGTGACTAACTCAGTCAGCCAAACCCACAATGCCCGATCAACGGATGTCTCATAAAAGACAGGCATAAAGCAGACACGCTTCGGATACCCTTGTCGGCCGCGGCAAACATACTGCAATGTGCCGTTCTTCTCTTTGTGCCCTAGAAAAGCTCGTCCGCAACTGGCACAGCGCAGGTGGCTTGTGAGTAGATATCCCGCCTTGCTGTTGCGTGTCGAGTGGTTCAGGTTTTGGGCGAAACGGCGCTGAGCAAGTTGGTAAAGCTCCTCGTCGACGATTGCTTGAATAGCTACTGAGATCTGCTCCTCTTTGGGAGGGTAAACGCGTCGAGGTTCTCCAGCTTGGCGTGCCTTTCGGGAGCGACTTTTGCCGTAGTGCCAGATGCCGGTATGCTCACTGTTCCCATAATCTCTCTTCTCGATAGCGCTCCTCCATCCTCTACGCTCACACCTTGCTTGTGATGGTTCCATATAACTGCTAGTACTACAGTTGTAGTTCCTGACTTGAGCAGGCATAGGCTTGTTCGAAGCCCGCCCAAATCGTCTTCCATATTCCGGTCGTGCGCCACTGGGTGAGTTGCCAGTACACCGTTTGCCACGGCGGGAACTGCTTTGGAAGGTGATGCCACCCACACCCACGTCGCATCTGATAGATAATCGCTTCCAGTACGACCCGTCGCGGATGTCCATAGGGTCGCCCCAGACGCTTGTCAGGGGGCAGCAGTGGTTCCAACCGCTGCTTGACCATCGGCCTCACCTCTTGTAAAACTCGTTCAGGACTAGTACAATCTGCATATGTCAAGTACAACCAGTAATCAGATCTATCGAGAGTACAAGAGCAGCGTCAGCCCCAAAGGTCAGATAACCTTGCCGATTGATGGTCGTAACTTGTCTGGAATTCGGCCAAAGGATACGGTGACAATCCGCGTCTACCCCGATGGCTCGATGGAAATTGTACCTGCCAAGCGCTCGCTTGCGGATTTTTATCGTTCGGTACCCGCACTGAAAATCCCGCTCACGGACGGGCAGATACGCGAGATGGTACAGGAGAAACTCGCCGAGAAATATGTGGCGAAACCCTAACAACATATGGCCGTTGCTATTGATACAAATATCCTCATTCGATACATCACAAACGATGATACGGCCAAAGCGGAGCGGGCAAAGCGCTTCATCGATCGCGTAGTACAACAGGAAGAGGAGTGCGTGCTGTGCGAGTCGGTACTCGCGGAAGTCATCTGGGTGCTGTCCCATCCACGAACATACAATCTCACTCGTGAAGAGACCGTTGACTTTCTCGACAGCTTTATCAGCTTGGATGGTGTGCGCATCAATCCCAAGTCGGTGTACCGGCGATCCGTTGAGATGTATAAGACAAGCAAGCTCGACTTCCCTGACTGTGTCTTGGCCGCGCTCGTCGAGAGTGGGCGTGCAACACACTTGGCGACATTCGACACGGAGATAGCAGACAGCTTCCCTGTACACACTATCGAACTATGACCAACTGGCAGTTGTGTAAGGTGCATGGTGAGTAGAAGGCGCAACCCCTTCTGGTAAAGCGCAAGGAGAGTGATTTGTGGGGGATCGAACGAACCAGGCAAAATCCTTCTCGCCCATGCGCCGACGGCTTGGAAAACTCCTGCTTGCATCACCAGTTATTGGCGCGGTACTGGCTGGATGCACACAAGAAAGCCGCGAACAGATCGCGGAGAATCTCCGTCAAACAGCCTGGGCTGCTGGTGAGCAAACAGCTGCAGCAATTGTCAAAACAGGGCAAGCCGAGGTTCTTACAAGATTGCCATCGCTGCCTTCTTTGGGGTGGGGGTTTGAGGGTTTGCCTATCGACTCCGCGCGCTGGAATGTAGGCTTTGGAGCAACGATCTACGCTCAAGAAACGTAGCGCACGAACTATACGGGCACCTCGGGTCTCCATGGCGGTATTGATTTCGGACACCAAGCAGATACACCAGTTTATGCCCGTGTGAGAGGCAAGGTGGTCAGTGATTTCCCTAATGATGCTCGCCCAAATGTTGTGCTCAAGGTCGAGGATCACTTTGTAATTTATGGGCATGTAAACAGGAGTAGCACTATTCAAGTTGGTGATGAGGTTTCCCCAAATGATGAGGTTGGTCGGCTTGTACGGCAGGGCAGCAGCAACCATCATCTGCATCTGTCAATTCGCATAGGTAGTCGGTCTTTCAACCCGCTCTACTTTTTCGATCGCGACTTAGTAGAGCTTCTCGAATGGGGCAAGTACGCAGGTAACGAGAATGCGTGGAGTATGAAGTCTTTCCTGTATGTGGCGACAAGCACTGCAAATTATTGGGTCAACCCTTCAGACGCGAAACTTGGCATTGAACGCTAAGTTGTTCTATGCTAGACAAGGTATCGTTGTTTGCGCGGACTGTGAGGGTTATGTGAAACAAGCGTTGTTCGTACACGTGCACAAAATAGTTCTTGTATCACTTGCCGCCCTTCTGCTTCTCGGGTGCACTGCGACCCCAGACACCACAGCGCCGCAGGATACCCTAAGCGTCCCCCAGCACGACATTACCACAGTGCGAACTTCCCTTGAGGAAAGATGTTGGATAATCTTCGAGCAGCAGTCTTCGGATGGTGCTACTATCCACCTACGAGGTATTGAACCCGAAGGCATTGTCATCGTGGATCTCTGGGCAGTAAATAATGTGTTTACTCGCGGCCTTATGACTATCCAAGCTGATACATCTCCTCCGTGGATGGGATACAGTAGCTATACTGGCACCTGCATATGGGGGCTGACTTTGCCGCTTAATCTACCAAGATCGCTGCTTGACTGGTACCGGGAAAACGATGAAACGGACGCGCAGATGACTGCTGATGCACTGAACATCTCGACTATCGGGCAAGCAGACGGGAGTCGTTTGTTTGAGGTTGTTGTACTAAACGGTGATCAATCGGCAGTCGAGAATAGACCGCCGGTAGCTTTGGGGATAGACTCCGGTGCGTGTGGTAGTGCGGTCGTCTTTGGCCTAGGTGGTCAAAGATTGAACCTCCGTGGCAATCCCGGTCTCGCTTCGCAAATAGTAGGTAAGCTTGCCGAAGGACAGACCGTTCAGACCCTCTGTGATGAGCCACAAACCGTTGACGGTGTCCGTTGGGTAAAGATACTCGCTGACATCGAAGGTACACAGGTTGAAGGCTGGGTTAGCCAAGAATACCTACGCATACGCTAGCCCGTTCTGCAGTTGATGTATCCATAGTGTCAGGATGACTTCGCACTGATTCTCTTGAGCGGTCGTACGAGCCTGCGCGGTGGTTGCTCTCCAAGGTGCTTCTGGTATTCTTGACCAGTCTGCACCTGGCCGGTTTTGATCAGACAGTCCACCGTCACCTGTTTGCCGTTTGGCATCTTCTTCATGGGCGCCGCCCTGCAGATTTGCTATACTCTCTTCAGTAACAGTCTGCAATTTGCTGCGGAACGCCGATGCAAGAAATAGCGCGTTGTAATGCGCGCCAGCCCAGTTGGAAAACGCTGAGTTGCCGCGCACAGGCGGGGTCGATCTCGCTGCGTTTGCCCTCTTTCAGCACGCGTTCGCCCAGTTCGTAGATCCACAACACCGCAACCGCAATCGCCAAGAGCAGGTGGTCGAGCCGTTGTGGGTCACGCAGATGCGAGTGGTGCAGATCGAAGCTGCCCGATTTCTCATCGCGAAAGCCCTCCTCAATGGTATGATCGCAAATGACAAATTCTGCTTCATACGTGAGGCGACACTAACCCTCTCCTGGTGGCGTCGTCCGAAGCGGCTCCGTCGCTAGTCATTGTCCGGCTTATCCTCCTGCATAACGCACTATGCGCAAGCAGGAGGAAGTGATGAAGGCTCGACGGTCGTGGCAAGTCCAGCGTACCCTGGTCACCTATGATGATGGACTCCGGCGATGGGACCTGGCCTACCAACTTCTCTTGCGCTGGGCGACGGAACCGACTACGGGTGGTGCGCAAGCACTACCCCCACCCCACGCCGAGGAGGATTCTGATGCAGATCGCGCTCTATACCCGGGTCTCGACGAATCGCCAGCAGCACCACCAGACCATTGAGCAGCAACTCGACCGTTTGCGTACCCACGTCGCCGCCCATACTGAGTGGCAGCTCGACGACGCCCATATCTTCCGCGACGACGGTTATAGTGGCGCCAAGCTCAACCGTCCTGGTCTCGACCGTCTGCGCGATGCAGCCGGCCAGGCTGCTTTCACACGCGTGCTCATTACCGCCCCTGACCGTCTGGCCCGCAACTACGTCCACCAGATGCTGCTCATTGAGGAGCTTACCCAGCGCGGGTGTAGCGTGGAGTTTCTCGACCGGCCAATGAGCGATGACCCCCACGACCAGCTCTTGCTGCAAATCCGCGGCGCCGTTGCCGAGTACGAGCGCACGCTCATTGCCGACAGGATGCGACGCGGTCGTCAGGCCCGCCTGCGCACCGGTCTGCTCTTACCCTGGACCGTCGCTCCCTACGGCTATGTGCTTGACCCCGAGCGCCCGCGCGACCCCAGCCGTGTTCGTCTTGAGCCGGTCAAGGCGGCAGTCGTCCAGCAGATCTTCGCCTGGTTTACCGACCCGCAGACCCCGGCAACGTTGTATTGGGTCGCGAAGCACCTGAGCGACGATGGCATTCCCTCGCCGACGGGCACCAATCGTTGGAACGTGTCCAGTATCCGGGGCATCTTGCGCTCACCAGCCTACACTGGTCGCGCTGCCGCGTGTCGAACACGTCCCGTCCCTGCGCGTCAGCGCAAGTCTGCCCTCTTGCCGGTGGGACCAGGATATAGCCAACGACCAGCCCCGCCGGAAGAATGGGTATATATTACGGTTCCGGCCATCGTTTCGCAGGAGACATTTGAGGCGGCCCAGGCGCGACTTGACCAGAACAAGCAGCGGTCCCGCAGGAACAACACGGCCCACACCTACTTGCTGCGCGGCATGGTGAGTTGTGGCCACTGCCAGTTGGCGTGTTTGGCCCGGACCCTGAACGAGGGCTATGACTACTACGTCTGCCGCGGGCGAACAGACGCCCGGCGGGTCGCAGATGGTGCGCGTTGTACGGCCCGTTATGCGCCGGCGACGGCACTCGACGAGTTGGTGTGGCGTGACCTGTGCACGGTGCTGCGGACACCCGAGCTCATTACCTACGCGCTGGAGCGAGCGCAGGCAGGTGAGTGGCTTCCACAAGCGCTCCAGGCACGCCGAAAAACGCTGCAGGAGGCGCTCGGGCAGCTCGAGCGGCAGCAGGGACGGTTACTGGAAGTGTATCTCGCCGAGGTGATCGGGCGGGACGAGTTCGCGCGCAAACGGCAAGAACTCCAGCAGACGCAACAGGGGCTGACACAGCAGCTTCGTCAGGTCGAGGCCCAGGCACAGCAGCAGCTGGAAGTGAGCAAGTTGGCGACTGGAATAACCACGTTTTGTGAACGGGTGAGGAAGAGTCTGGATCAATTAGACTTTACGCAGCGCAGGCAGTTGGTGGAGTTGCTCATCGACTGTGTAGTCGTCACCGACGAGCGCGTGGAGATTCGCTACGTCATTCCGACCGGGCCGGCTGGGGAAGACGTGCCCTTTTGTCATTTGCGTTTAGACTATCTCGATGTGCATGCGACGCAGATAGTGGCGCAATACCCAGGCATTCGGATACCAG